>JAGWBU010000124.1 GCA_021295735.1 Candidatus Poribacteria bacterium
TCTGTTGCGAGAGGTGGTTGCCAATAAAGTTTTTAGAACGCTATCAGACCTTGAAGAAGTGCTTGTGAAAAGGTGTCACTGGTTCTCCAAAAAGAGAAAGAAGATGCAAGAACATGTCGGTTTTCAGTGGATTTGCAAAATGGAAAACACAATATGACTTACGTTAATTTGGTATTAGATATTGGGGCGGGAGAGGGTTCGTTTTTAAGTTTTCTCAGTCCACATATCCGATCAGGGATCGGCATTGATCCGTTACTCACCACTTCCATTAAATGTGAAACCTACACGTTAATCCCTGGCACTTTTCCACATGATTTCAGCACTTGTGATTGTTTTGATGTCATCACGCTACTCGCTGTTGTGGAACACATCCCCGAAGCCGAACTCTCTAAGGTTGCTGATGCCTGCTGGGATTACCTAAAAACTGGCGGACGCGTCATTATCACCGTGCCTCACCCGTTTGCGGATAAGATTTTAGATGTTTTGAAGTTTTTCAGAATCATTAAGGGACTTTCCCTTGAAGAACACCACGGGTTTAACCCTGAAGTCCTGCCAAATATTTTCAACCGATGGAAACTCATTAGAAAAGAACGTTGGGAACTTGGATGTAATTACTTATTCATATTTGAAACAGATATTTAATTTTGAACGTAATAAAGACTGTTTTCACTTAAACCTTTTTACAAATCTTTTTTTATAGTAGCACAATTCATATATAGTAGATTTTACAATTACTTTAAACATTGTGACTGGCAAGCCTGGGAAACTGTGTCTACCGAGGGGAGTTCCTCTGAGGTTGTCGCCAAAACGTCTATTTATTTTCATAATTCATTACCATTGTCCGTGTCCCACACCAAACCAAGATGTTGCCACGTATCGGAATAACAATGGGTGATGCTGCAGGCATCGGACCCGAAATTATTGTTAAAGCGCTCACCAACAAAAACGTCTATCAAATATGCCAACCGATAGTCATCGGCAGTGTGGCAATAATTCAGCACGCGCTCAGGTTGGTATCTCCAAAGAGTCCGGGAAATTCCCCCCAAATCTCCGCCATCCAATCGACGAAGCAAACCACCGCGACGCCTGGAAGGATTGATGTGCTTGATGTAAGTTCGCTGACGCCTGATGTCTTTTCGCATGGGAAAATAGATGCTCAGTGCGGAAGTGCCGCGGTTAAAGCCATTGAAGCAGCAGTGAAACTCACACTGGACGGTACGCTTGACGGTATAACAACCGCCCCAATTTGTAAGGCAGCGATTCAACGTGCCGGTTCACCTTTTCCCGGTCATACTGAGATGCTCGCAAGCTTAACACAATCCGAAAAATCTGTTATGATGCTCAAAACGTGGGATACCTCCCGTCAATTTGAGTCAGGGGTCAGTGCTGATTTAGAAAAAACGAAGAAAAATCCCTATACCTCAACTAACCCAGTAGAGCATCTGACAGTTTCCTTTGTCACGAACCATATTCCGATTGCTGAAGTTTCACAACAACTCTCAGTGAAGAGAATAAGCGACGTCATCCAAATTACACATGAGGCTCTTATTCAGTTCGGCATTGAATATCCACGGTTAGTTGTTGCAGGATTAAATCCACATGCGGGGGAAGAGGGTATGTTCGGCAAAGAGGAAGAAACCTATATCAAGCCAGCAATTCGGCAGGTACACGCGGCAGGTTTCCAAGTTGATGGTCCACTTCCAGCAGATACACTTTTCAAAAAGGCAATCCGTGGTGAATGGGATGCTGTCATCGCTATGTATCATGACCAAGGAAATATCCCAATTAAACTGATTGGATTTGGACAGATTGTGAATATCACATTAGGTTTACCCATTGTTCGTACAAGCGTTGACCATGGCACAGCGTTTGACATCGCGGGACAAGGTATTGCAAGCGAAACAAGTCTTATCGCTGCATTAGCAGCAGCAACACAATTAGCGAGTTCTCAACAATGACAAAACGTTTCTTATTTTCTCTATTTTTACTCTGTTTTATGATCGGTGTGATATATGCCGAACTCAATGTGGATGGGTTTTGTAATCCTAATTATGATACAGCGCAAAATTCAGGACTGATAGGTAGCACACGCATAATATCCAACGAAAATCCGCTACAGGTTATAAAAGAATCATCACATTTCCTTATCCTGCGTTTCCAACTCCCCAAACTTAAAATACAAAAACAATTACAGAACGGAAACTCTGCAACACATATCGGATTTGATGGCGCCGTATGGACAACCGAAACAGGAAAACCAAAACTCCCTGTCTATACCGTTCAAATTGGCATGCCCTCATCAAGTAGCGTTACCGCAACAGTGCTCCAAAAACAGAGTTCATTCAAAAGCGTAGAACTACCGTTAATCACGAATCAAATAATTGATCCCTTTTTCCCAGATGCACAAGAATGGAATGACTCTGCTAAACCTCCTGGGTCTAAAACATCTAACTTATATCCCGCTGAAACGATAAAGGTCGTCCCGGTCGGTTTTGTCCGATCACAACGCGTCGGCGCATTACATATCCACCCGGTACAATACAACAGCACAACACAACAGATAAAAATTACCCATGACATCACATTCCGAATCGATTTTTAAGGTGCCCCAATAGATACCGCTGTTCCCTTATCCACCCACTTTCTTGATAGCACTGCTTACGAAAATCTGTATCAGACGATGCTAATTAACAACACTCAAGCATCCTCTTGGCGCCGAAGAGGTGATGGAACATCTCGGATGCAAATTCAAGCCGCGCCCGCTGCCCCAGCCTCAAATCGGAGACGTTTTAAAACGCCCATTACAGAAACCACTATGTATCGCATCACTTACAACAGACTCAGTTCATCTGGTATTACACCTGAAACTATTGATTTGAACAGCATCCGAATAGAAACAAGTGGAAGAGAGCAGGGATTCTATATTTTTGATGAAAATCAGAATGAAACGTTTGATCAAGAAGATATGATTGTCTTCTACGCACGCGCTATTAGTAATAAATTCACAGATACTAACTTCTATTGGTTTAGTTTTGTTCCAAAAGGCACAGAAAATGCGGCAGGTGAACCAGAAGTAGGTAACACATTCCGAATCGGCACACGATCGGGCGCACCTGTTACCCGCGATATCACGCCGCCAGATGCTTTTTTTACAAAATTACGGTTTGAGGAAAACAGATTGCACGATCCACTTGACGGACGTAATGTAAAATCCGAATTGGCGGATCACTATTTCTGGACGGGTTTCAGAGGAGGCAATTCTGGTATAAGTACGAAAAAGTTTTCAGTAGAGTTACCAGGAGCTGTGCCACGCGATATTAATTTTGAACGAGATGCTATACTTCGTGTGAAACTCCAGGGTGCCTCTCGTAAAAATGCAGCAAAACATAAGGCAGTTTTCTATTTTAATACTAATGATGATAGTAAACAACTTGGTCGAGAAGAGGAATGGCTACGGCAGGAGTCCGTTCTAATTGCACGTAATATCCCCCAGAATCGGATCCACGATGATGAGCCAAATGAATTGCGGATTGATGCCCGTGATGAGAACGACTCCCCGGGAGGTTCGTATGATTTCTACCTTGATTGGTATGAGTTTGAATATTGGCACAATTTTCGCGCAAAAAATAATCGGCTTGAGTTTAATTCAGAAACTGAGCCAGAGGTTAGCGGGAAAACGCATTTTAAAGTAAGCAACTTTCAGACCGAGACAATAGATGTTTATAAGCTGAATTCAAGCGGTTTAGCAGCAAAACTTATTGATGGAAAGGTAACGGGTGGTGGCAACTCTTACCAAATTCTGTTTGAAGATGACGTAACGCAATACACCAATTACTTTGTTATTGCAAACCATGACTATCGAATCGTCAACGTGCTTACTGAAGTCCCGCCAAGTGATTTGCGAAATTCTACAACACAAGCCGATTACATTGTGGTTACGCATAAAACGTTTATAGAGAGCGTCCAACCTTTAGCTGATTTTAGACGTTCACAAGGTTTAACAGTCAAAGTTGTGGATATAGATGAAATCTACGATGAATTTAGCGGAGGAATCTTCAATCCGTTTGCAATCCGGACATTTCTCCGCATTGCATATCAGACGTGGCAATCCCCGGCACCTACTTATGTTTTGCTCGTGGGTGATGCCCATTACGACTATAAACAGGTTACTAAACAACTCTACGCAACATACGACCTCTACCCGAATTTTGTTCCCACTTACCACGGATGGGCACCAGAAAGTGGTGAAACCGCCATGGACCAAAGGTTCGTTAACATAGTCGGAGATGATGCACTTCCTGATATGCTCATCGGGAGGTTATCAGTACAAACACCTCAAGAACTTACAGGGATTATCCAAAAGATTATTGACTACGAAGAGAACCCTAAAATTGGTCCATGGCAAGCAACACTTGTCCAAGTAGCAGATGACGAATTAAACAACCCCTCTGATGAGACTTTTGAAACTTCCCGGGACAAACTGATCCAACAAATCATCCCAGTGGGTTATAACACGAAACAAATTTATCTCCGAAAAATACGAATACAAGAAGAATACGAAAAAAAGTACGTCGCCGAAACTAAAAAACGTATCCTAAGAGCATTCAGTGATGGTGCGTTAGTTATTGAATATGCAGGGCACGGTGGAATACATACATGGGCAGATGAAGGTATCTTCCACGTTGATGATGCCACCGATTTACGCAACCGCTATCTCCCTTTTGTTGTGGCAACAACATGTTTGAATGGAAAATTTGATAAACCCCAACAATTTGGCTCACACAGTCTCAGCGAACAACTTTTACTTGGAAAATACGGCGCCATTGCATCGCTTTCCGCATCAAGACTGACATACGCTACAGCAAACGCCCAATTTGATGAAGACCTCTTCACTACTATGTTTGTGCGCGAACCTTTTGAGGCAAAGCAAGGGCAATTTGAAATCAAAGCATCTCAACCGAGTATCGGCAAGATCGTCACTGATGCCAAAATAAGATTCATCACCAGAAGCAATAACTCGCAATGGGTTCCCGGAACAGAACAATACATCCTTTTTGGTGACCCCGCAACACGACTGGCACTGCCTACCCTTGATATACAGGTTGAATTGGAAGACATCGCGCTTAATTCCAACAAGCAGATTACCATAACGAACAATGAAGTTGGAACTTATGACACAAACCGCACATGGTGGAAAGCAGAAAATTTTAGCCCAGAGAAACTCATCGCTTCCGCCATTTTCCAAAATCACTTTGATGATGATTTGCAAAATGATTTTACTGAACGCAGTACACAAGGCAGAGTATGGCAAGGTGAATATGGAAGAATACAGTTGAAAATCCCATCCAATGCCTTACCAGGCAGAGGTTTCGTGCGAATGTTTGCCTATGATGCTAAACGTTCAGCGTTAGGTGGGGCCACATTCTGGGTAGATACGCCGATTATCGCAGATATACGTGAAGATTTAGATGCGATAGAGACCCATGCGCTCAACGTCCAAGTACTTGTTATTGATGACCTTGGTGCTGACAAAGGTATTCGTTCTATTTATGTAGATTGGAATGATACGATAAATTACAAAAATCATACCACGCCTATGGTCAAAACTGAGCCGCCCCCCGGATCGGAACTCCCTGAAGATGGACAATGGTACCACCTCCAAACACCTATCCTTTTACCTTTGGGTGGTGGAAAGATACGATATCGTATCTACGTTACCGACAGCAGCGGTATAGAGGTCGTATACCCATCAGCAAATAAGCGGAACGAAGTTGATGTGCCAGAGGGACCAAACATCGCTATTGCTACAGACGGAACCAGCACCGCACCGATTCGTTATACTTTCGATAAAAATACAGGAAAATATATCCTCATCGCTGAACTTATTAACGACGGTGGAAGAACAGTCAAAACAGACATTGAAGTCGTTTTTTCGGAAGGCAATCCCGATGTAGGTGGCGATCTCCAAATCGACGAGGGTGCCGAAATTTTAGGAAGTATCACACTCAACCCTGACGATTGGCAAGAAGGTGACACAGTCTTACAGCGAACCGTTGTGACACTTAAGTTAGAAGAAAATCTCGCCACTGGTGTACATAAAATTTATGTACTGGTTGACCCAGAGATAGACACTACCACCGATGACATTAAAGGTAATATTGCAGAACCGAGTGAATTTGATAACATGCTTAACATTACTTTCATCGTTAACGAATTCTTCTATGAACCGCCAGAACCTTTGGAAGCATTCAGCCTTGATAGGGTTTTTGACTTTGAAATTCCTGCTTCGGCAGCAACAGTACAAGGTGTGCGGATTCCACTTACGATTTCTTCAAACGCACCGTTCGGTTTAACACAACCATCCTTACGTTTTGCCTCAATTCCGCGCGTCGCTGCACTACGAAGAGGTTTGCTTCGCACTGGTGAGGAACGCTCCCAACAGTACGAGGTGTCTTTTCGTGCATCCGATATCACACTGATAAAACCCGCAACCCTCAAACTACGTTTTGATGTTAGCGGTTTGGAGGATATTGTTAGAGAAAATACGCCGTGGCAAGAGAACAGCAAAGATTTTAGGGCAGCTTTAATCGAAGAAGCCGAAAAACTCGGTATTTACGCATGGCACCCCTCTTACGAAAAATGGAAACGACTCCCATCACAAGTTAGTTATACCACTGGAACCGAAAAACCGAAACCTGAAGATGATAAACCAATATTCCAACTTGAAAACTACGTCACACCTATTCAAACCGAAAATGCGAATAGACAACCGTTTCCGATTGAAAACATCAAAATCAGTCCAGAGCTGACACCTGCTGGAATCTGGGTTATCTTGTTTTTAGATCCAACCCAATATGCGGTATACCTAAAAAGGAAACATCTTCCCACTTTTGAGAAATTTGATAATCCCGGACAACTTGATATCCCTTTTCGGGAAGAAAATTACGGTATCGAATTCACTATCCCCAAAAACTGGGTAGTACCACCAGAACTTGATGACGACACCTCTATTGTCCCCTTTGAATTTGCAGATATCCTCATATTTGAAACCGATTATTCAGAAGGTAAGGCATTTTTAAAAGGGACACGAAATCAAAATATCGGCAACGGCACAGCAACTGTCAAAGCAGGAACCGATCCTGATCAAGAATTCACCGAAGGGGAGTGGTTTATCTTTTTTCTATCCTCCGATTTTTATGAACTCCGTGATAAGACCGGAGAACCACTCTTTTTCTCGAATGAAGAACCTGTGCGTGAAAAAGTTAATAAAACCCTATTTGTCAGCCATCTCGGTTTTGAGATACTTGTCACAACCGGTTCTGAACCCTTTCAATTCGGAGATAAGATCAAATTCAGTAGCGCACAAGTTGGAACCATTACCGCACAAACAACCGAACTTACGCCTTTCACCCTTATAAGCAGTGATGACGCAAAACCACCTACTTTCAACCTATGGGTAGATGGCGTGAAACCACAAACCGGTAGCGTTATCGCCCCGCGTCCACATATCTCCATCTTACTTGAAGATACCGATGGTGTAAACCTTGATACGCTAATTATCCGTAGAGGGGATAACGGCAAACCGCTTAAACCGATTTCTGACTACACCCTTCGAAATCCAAAGGACGTTAATACTGTTCCAATTGACTACAAACCAATTCTTTTTCCCGGTGAGTACGCTTTTGAAATTGAAGCGCGCGATTTTAATGGGAACGCAATTGGTGGAGAAGCAGAGAAAATCCAAACCCGATTCATTGTAATCGAAATGCCTGATGTCACCTCACCTGTCGTTGAAATTCTTGTAAACGATGAAATCCTTGTTGGAGAAGTTTCTGACGCTAATTCTCTGGGGGAACTGAAAAATATAGGTAAAAACCGCATCACACAGCAACCCCACTGTGAAATTCGAGTTACTGATGAAACAGCACTTGATGGTTCTCTCCTCAACATCACATTCAACCAGATTGATGTGAGCGATGCAACACAACGTTATCGCGAATTTGATATGGCAACATGGGAATTTGATGTTGAAAGTCCTGAAACTGCGAATTTTAGTTTTGCACCTGATCTTCCAAACGGCACGTATCGCCTACAGGTAACCGCTACAGATACGAGCGAAAACACAACTGATCTTGAAGCAGTCTTCACCCTTGACGAATCAGTCACCCTCACTGAAGTCTTTAACGTGCCAAATCCCGTGGAAAATGGCAAAACCTTCTTCACCTACCAGTTGGCACAACCACCGGATAAGGTTACCATAAAAATATATACGGTGAGTGGTAGATTGATTCGGACGATCACAGAAGCAAGTGCAAATCGGGGGAACAATGAAACCTATTGGGATGGAAAAGATGAGACAGGGATTCGCTGCGCCAATGGCGTATATCTCTACCGTGTGATTGCCCACATTGAGAATGGCACAGTAGAAAAGATTGGAAAGCTCGCTATCTTACGCTAATAAGAATATGTAGACATCTGCTGGTAGGCGCGCTTTCTAAGCGCGCCGATCAAAATTGTATCGTTTATTGTAATACCATTTCTAAATTATAACTTCCCATTTACAAAAAACGCGTTTAATGTGAATGTCGGACGCACATTCACCAAGCGCAGTTTCAAAATCTCATAGAATCTTCGTAATGGTATTTTATTTATTAGAATTGGCATAAAATTCACTATAATTGTGTAGATTTTTTATTGCAACGGTGAATAATCTGTCGGTTCAAGGATCTTATTACTCACCACGTTAACTAACGGGCCACCTATTTCTGTGAGACGTTTTGCCGCCTGCCATTCAGGATCAGCGATGAAAGCATCCCATGCCCGTTGATAGTGTCCCAAATCTTCAAAAGCAAGCAGATAAACCAACTCCGTGGTCGTCGCCTCACCGATGGCAGTCTCCCAAAATCCGATAACCTTCATATTGTATTTCTCAAACAACGGCAACGTGATATTTGCAAACCGGTCATTCAGATTCTTCATCTTCCCCGGTACAACTTGATACGTCCGCAACTCATAAATCATCTATTTCTTCCTTATGTTTCTTGTTGGAGGGGTTTGTAACCCCGACATCCGATTCTGATTTGGTGTGCTATTACAGAATCCCATACTTATCATAAACTTCACGGAGCGTTGCACCTTCTTTAAGCGCATCACGGGTACGGTTTTCACCGCGCACCTTCTCTAATGCAGCCGCAATTATCTGCGTTTCCACCGCTTGTGGGATAATAACTACACCATCCGCATCACCGAACACAATATCACCAGGATTCACTGTAACACCACCACATTCAATAGGCACGTTGTATGCCACCACTTCTCCGCGTCCGTTAGAATCTACTGGCGATATTCCGGTCGTAAATAGAGGAAACCGCATCGCCATAATCTTACGTACATCACGGATGAACCCATCAATAACGGCACCACGCGCACCGCGCGCCCGTGCTGCCGTTGAAAGAAGCTCTCCCCAAAAGCAGATACGGGTACTCCCATTAGTTGAGCAGATAAGCACATCGTCCTGTTTTAGGCTATCCACTGCTGCAATTTCCTGTTGATACGGTTCGTCAGGAATCTCATAAACATCCAGACACAGCACAGGCATTGCCCGACCAACAACAACTGTCTCAGGAAGCAACGGACGGATAGTATGTCGCAGTGTCTGCTTGCGTAATCCAGCTGCGTCCAATGCATCCGAAATTACAGCAGCATATAACTGCTCCTCCATCATATCAAATAGTTCCGTATCGTTTTCCCACTGTCTATTTTCTTCGGTTTCCATAATGATTTCCAAAGTTTACAACACCTAATAATTCTGATAACCCACTTCTTGGAGACGTGCTGCCTTCTCTGCAACGCCATCACTCATTTTCTTCTTGTAGGCGAGTAGTTTTTCTTCTAATTCAGGAAATTCAAGTGCCAGAATCTGCACTGCGAATATCCCCGCATTTCTTGCACCACCCGATCCAATCGCCATCGTTCCGACAGGAATGCCGGGTGGCATCTGCACCGTCGCATACAGCGCATCAACACCGTTGAGTGGTCCGCCATCAACTGGCACACCGATAACTGGCAACGTTGTATGTGCAGCAATAACACCTGCCAGATGTGCTGCACGTCCCGCACCGGCGATAATTACCTTACCACCTTCTGCTTTAATCTTTTCTGTCCACGCCATCGTCCTTTCTGGTGAACGGTGTGCCGAAGAAATCGTTATCTCAAACGGCACTTCAAAATCCTCTAAAACCTTCGCGGCTTCCGCCATCTTCTCTAAATCGGAATCACTCCCCATCACAATACCGACAAGGGGTGTTTTTTGTTCTTGTAGAGACATATCTGTTCTGTACCTCAAATGTAGTAGATCAACACCGAATGCGCGTATGGCATTCAGCGGGTTGATTAAAAAGTGAAACTCAATTTACAATCAATCTAAAAATCCTCAGATGCATTTTACTTAACCTTTGTTGCTAATCGATTGAATTTTCTGCCACATGTGTTGATGTGTTTTGATCCTTTAAAGCATCAATATAAGTTTCAAGATTCGGGTTTTCAGATTCTATCGGTTGAATCGAGAGTTGATATCCAAGTGCCTTAAGTACAATCCCAAGTGTGTCAATCAGAGGCATATCCTTGTTGGATAGCATTTTCGAAAAAACTTGTGGATCCATATCCACCTGCTTTGCAAGTTCAACAACACCACCTTGCGCTTCAACGACCGTCTGAAGGGCTTTTAACACTACAGTAGGACTCTTATAGATTTGGTAGTCCTCAAGGATTGCTTGTAGATAGCCAATTGCCCTTTCTCGGTTGGCAACTCGTTCAATGAGACATTCACGCCACGTTCTCATTTTTCTCATAGATGTTCCCTCTTATATTCTAACCAATAAGTTTTTGCAAGTTCAATATCTCGTGTTTGTGATGATTTGTCACCACCACAGAGTAAAAGAACGATTGTGTTACCAACCTGTCCAAAATAGATTCTATAACCTGCTCCAAAGTGTATTCGTAACTCAAAGACACCCACACCAACAGATCGGCAATCCCCAAAATTACCATCTTCAAGACGCGCAAGCCTTGCCTGAATCCGATCTTGTGTGTTTGTATCTCGAATTGAATTCAACCACTCATTAAAAGGTTCTCGACCATTTGGGGTCTGGTAGACTCGTATTTCTTGTGGATGTGTTGTACGCATCGTTGATTATTGATTAATTATATCTTACTCCAACTATTTTCCTTATGAATAAATAATATGTGTGTTTCGCTCAATAATAAGCGGTTCGGGACCATCCGCTGGAAAGTTTGATGCCCACTCCGCTGGATCATAATCGCGAGTAACAAAACACGCACGATGCACCGGGACCGCGTGTTTCAAACCGATGCGCGTTGCCATTTTAACGCATCCATCGTAAAACGGAAACTCACCCTCAGTCGGATGATTTGTCAAGAAACCGATATCCGGATTATATGCTGCCACCGCAGAAATTAGATTGTCATGCTCCGCAAAGTTATTAATCGGATCGCCACTAAAGTAAAGCGTCACACTATCACTAACGATGACATATCCCAAGTGCGTAACATCAGGTGGACCTATGTCAGCAGACGGGTCCCCCGCAGGTGGTTTTGCATAAACGGCATGCCCGGTCAGACCGTTGAGTTCCGCAGATTCTCCAGCACGAATTTCTGAAACTTTATCAGCAGCAACGTCTGTTTCTGATGAGATTTGGCGAACGCTCTCTTCCGGTCCAATAAATCCGGTCGCATTAGAAGTACTCCAAATTCGGTTTATGGATTCTGGACATGTATGGTCACCGTGTGCATGTGTCAATAACACAAAATCTGTTGGAAGTTCAGACTCATCCAACGGAGATTCGGTGTGGATAAAGCGGTCCGATGGACGGTTCCGCGGAAAATAAGGATCAATTTGAACGATAGTATTATTCGAATCTTTCAGGGCAAAACTACTCTGCTCAAACCAATGAACAGCAATAGAACCTTCTGACACTTTCAAGTCAACAAGTGGATGCATGTTAATTCCTTCTTGATATGAAAAATCAATTATTTCTTTTTTTGTAATAGAGATAAACTCCCAAAACACCTGCAACAGATCCGATCACATCAGAAACCCAATCTGCGATCGTAGCGAATCTGCCGGGTACAAACATCTGATGCAATTCATCACTTGCACCGTAGAGAATTGAGATGAGCGCAGCTACAACCCATATCCAATTTGCTGGCAACCATTTCGGCGGGGCATTCACAAACGCCATAGCCAGCAACACACTGAGGATACCGTATTCAGCAAAATGGTAGAGTTTGTCAATTGTTAACCACTCAAACTTTGGCATCGGGAGTGGCGGTTGTTCCAAAGACGAAATGACAAAAATAAGTGCCATATAAAGTAATGGTGGTGCCCAAAATTTCAAAATTTTCATGGCAAATTCGCCAAAGTCGTCTCTATTTTAACGCATTCAGAATCGCATCAACATCGTAGACACAACCACCCCATGTGCCGCCACCAACAGATTGCAACGCTGCCCACAGCCGCGTATCGTCAGGTAACGCTTCGTCAGGCGAAAGGTCTGGACGCGGTTGTCGTTCTGCTAAAACACGTTCACCTGCCTCCGCTCCGAACTGCTCAGTACCATGTCCTACCAGATCAATGCTTCCTATCAATCGTCGAGTATCAATCTCTATCTGAATTATGTCGCCATCAAGCACTTTCCCGATAGGTCCATCTGCAAGTGCTTCCGGTCCAACATGTCCAATACAGGCACCTGTCGAAACACCCGAAAAACGCGCATCTGTAATCAAGGCGATATGTTTCCCAAATGACAGGTGTTTGAGTGCCGATGTAACTTGGTATACCTCCTCCATGCCTGTACCTTGCGGACCACGACAACACAACACCATGACATCTCCAGGCTTCATATCCCTCTCACCCTGACCTTTAAGTGTCTGTATCGCATCGGATTCCCGAACAAACACACGCGCCGGTCCCGTCATCCGATACACGCCATCTGTATCAACAACACTCGGATCAATAGCAGTGCTTTTAATAACAGAACCCTCTGGCGCAAGATTGCCGCGCGGAAACGTGACAGTACTCGTCAAACTCGCTGCCTTTGCTGCTTCCGGACTCAAAATCACTTCATCAGGTGCAACGTTATCCTTTTCTTCAAGCAGTTCACGTACACGCTTACGCCGTTCCGAAGTTTCCCACCAATCAAGATTGTTCCCGAGAGGTTCACCTGTTACAGTAATAACATCTTCGTTGAGAAGACCACCTAATTTGCGTAGGTGCAGCATTACTTCAGGCACACCGCCAGCAAGAAAAACACGAACTGTAGGATGTCCGACCGGTCCATTCGGCAACACATCAACAAGACGCGGAACTTGTTGGTTGACTTCAGTCCAGTCGTCTACTGTAGGACGTTCAAGTCCCGCAGCATGTGCAATCGCAGGAATGTGTAATAACAGATTTGTTGAACCGCCAAACGCAGCATGCACGACCATCGCATTCCGAATAGCCTCTGGTGTAACAATATCCTTCATTGCTAAACCCTTCGCGGCTAAATTCACGACAGCACGCGCGGAACGTAGTCCCATATCTGACCATATATTCTGTCCAGACGGTGCTAATGCTGTATGCGTTAAACTCATTCCCAACGCTTCACCGACAACCTGCGAAGTCGCCGCTGTTCCTAAGAATTGACAACCACCACCAGGCGTAGCACATGCACGGCATCCCATATCTGCCGCATCTTGCAGACTAATCTCACCGTGAGCGAAACGCGCACCAATCGTTTGGATTTTTCCTGCATCCTCACCTGTGGTAGGTGGCAACGTTACACCTCCCGGTACAAGCACGGCAGGCAATTCTCGCATTGAAGCAAGCGCCATCATCATCGCGGGCAAACCTTTATCGCATGTAGCAACACCGACAACACCTTTTCGCGTTGGCAGAGAACGGATAAGTCTGCGAAAAATCTGTGCTGCATCGTTGCGATAGGCGAGGCTATCCATCATACCGACGGTGCCTTGCGTCCGTCCATCACACGGATCAGAACAGTAGCCTGCAAACGGAATTGCCGCAAGTTCTTTAAGCTCATTCGCGACCGCCTGCATCAAAAGTCCAACTTCCCAATGACCGGTGTGATATCCAAGTGCAATAGGACTGCCATCAGGCGCGCGGATACCGCCCTGCGTGCTAAGTATTAGGAATTCTTCTCGCCGCAGTTCTGTCGGTGCCCAACCCATTGCCGTGTTGTGGCTTAAGCCAAAAATATCTCCACTCGGTCGGTTGAGTAGCATCTCTGCTGTGAGCGGTAGGCTGCCTTCAGGACCAGCGGCGTGCGTCTGAATGTCATAAATATCGCTATCGCCTGTTTCTAAGATGTCAGTGTAGTTAATTGGTTTTGCCATTGGGTATTCCTTTTTGATGGTAGGACTAACTTCAATCTTTTGCCAAAATGCACCTAATTCTATTTTTACAGTATTTCCAATAAAGCAGCTTCTATCTAAAAAACTAAGCTAACTATACATTTGGTTCTAAGGTCCATCCGTTTTTTTCAGCAAGTTCCGCGAGCGCAAGCTGCAGTAATTTGAATACGTTTCTTTGCTTGTTCTTTGAACCAAAGAATTTAGGTTTTACAATAATTTTTGAATGGGCAGGATTGTCAGGAGTGGGATCATAAATAACATCTACGGCATGAACAATGGCATCTGCATTCTGCATTTTTGTTTTGACTGTTCCTATTGCGCGAACATCGACGACCATAAGACTTACAACACCATCCGTGTCCCTTAATTTAGACAAAGAAGGATTAAATCCTCTTAACTCTGCTCTATCTACAGATGGTTTTCTTTCTCTATCACGAAAAGCTTCACTAGTCATAGGTCCCCACTACCTAAAGGTAGGGGCTTGTGCTTCCTTGCGACTGCGGTTTTCGCTTAGCGTCCACCGTCTTATTGTCGCTCC
>JAGWBU010000125.1 GCA_021295735.1 Candidatus Poribacteria bacterium
GACGGTGGACGCTAAGCGAAAACCGCAGTCGCAAGGAAGCACAAGCCCCTACCTTTAGGTAGTGGGTACCTATGACAACATAATAAGGAGAGAAAAATGGAAAATAAGGACTTTGACTTGAGAGGTAAACTTAACGTCCGCTCGGCTAAAGAGGACGATGCTAATCATTTACAGGCATACTGCTTCCCCGAAAAAACCAGAGAACAGGTAGCTGATGAACTGAAAGCCGATTTAGATGCAGACAGCCAAACGACCCGACTCGTCGCTGATGCAAGTGGTTATGCTGTCGGACACATCACTGTAAAACAGCATCCGCTAAATGATGAGGTAGGTCAAATTAGTGACCTTGCAGTATCCGGTCCCTTTCGACTGTTAGGCGTTGCAGACCATCTGATTGCTGCTGCCGAAACAGCAGCAATAGAAAACGGTTTGAAAATCCTTGAAATTGAACTTGCAACTACAGATACACCCGTTATACAAAGGTATAAGGATTGGGGATTCTCAGAAAAACCGATCGTCACGCTCCAAAAAGACCTAAACACTGAAGAAGAGAGTGATGAAGAAGAGGAGAACGAGGAAACTCAGGTAAATGAGGCAGACGCAGAACAGCAAAGTCTCTTGAATTAAAATAGATCGTTTGACGGTGGTTTCCATATATGCCTATAAACGTCAATTTGACAACCTGGATAAACAACGTATGAAAAAAATATTTCTTATTATTACACTTGCTTTATTTATAGTTGGATGCGGCAACCAGAACGAACACCTTGCCAAAGGAAAAGAATTGATAAAATCCGACAAACGGAGAAAAGAGGAACGCGCTGTCCGTGAATTTAAACTTGCTATTGAACAAGAAAGTGATAATGCTGAAGCGCATTATCTGCTTGGATTCTACGATTCGCAGGAGTTCTACGAAGCCAACCAATCGGAGTGGAATCAGGCATCAATTGCGCAGAGAGGGCAGCACATGTTTAAAGCGTATCAAGAAGACTCGCGTGAATACCTTGAAATTCTTATTTTTGATACGCTCCGAGATGACGACGTGAGTGTGCAAAACGCTGCATTAGAAGCTCTGACACTTGTTTACCAGAAGGGCGACCGCAAACAACTTCTCAAGCAACTCGAAAAAGCGATTAAGTCCAAAGACAATCGTGACAGACATGATGCACATTGGGTCATGGCGAACATCGGCAGGTCTGATCCAACGACTATGGTACCGATTCTAATTGAATTGCTAAAACACAATCAGATGGGCACCCGTTTGAATGCTGTTAAAGCACTTGGTGAAATAGGGAGTGAAGATGCTATTCCTGTCCTTGCTGCTCTCGTTGAATCTGGTTCTGCAAAGCGAGAACGTGATCGTGAAGAACCTGAAGTGCGTCAGTTGGCTGTCGCAGCACTTGGAAAAATCGGAGGCAAAGCAGTCCCCGAACTTGTCAAAATTACACAGAACAAAGGTTCTTCCCTCCGAGTTGATGCGATTCGGGCGCTATCCACGCTTGGCGATGAGAAAGCTGTACAACCCCTTTTGGATGCGTTGAAAGAAAAAAGTAGTCGGGAAGTTGTTGTAAATTTAAGAAATTAAAACCAATTTTGTCCGTTATGTGTGGACAGAAATGCCATCACTTCGTATCCGAATGATTGAAAGGAACGTGAATGTTTAGAAATGTACCGATAATATTCATTTTAGTTATCTTAGCATTTGCGCTTGGATGTGATAACTACTATTACGATGAACACTTAAAAATGGAAGTGCAACAACTTGATAGTGACCTCGAAAATAGATGGTCAACGAGCGGTGTCGTCATAAAAGTTATTAGACCGAATGGTCCTGCCGATAAAGCAGAATTATCATCTGGAGAACTCATTTCTTATGTAATAGGTGAGTATCACATTCAGAATCCTCGCGATTTCAAGCGTGCAGTGAAAAAATCTATGGTTGATGACAATAACATGCTGCTGCACCTCAAAGGTAAGGAGCCACTCCGTATTGCGACGCGGAAAATTGGTGATAAAGTAGGTTTGGAGGTTGAAGGTAGCGGCACCGTTCGTATCAAGAAAATTATTCCCGGTACTCCCGCTGCAAATAGTGACGCTATTCAGGTTGGTGATGTTGTAGAAAAGATTGTTGATGAGCGAAGAATCCACAGTTTAAACGACTACAAAAAAACTGTCAATGAGTTTGCGGAATTGAATGTAAACTTGACCTTCAGGACAACCGAACTCATTGGCGTAAAAATAGCAGCTGTTACTGCTCTCGGCAATTTAGGCGATACCCGTGCTGTTGAATCTTTAATAGAGATTCTTAAGAATAGTAAAGAACTTTCACTCCGTAAAGCAGCAGCACGGAGTTTAGAACGGCTTGTCGCCCTAAGCGAACTCAATTCACTCTTTCAGCAGTTTCAACAAGAAAATGTGAATCAACTTCCCGCGGATACACTTGATAGTCAACAACGCGATTCTGCTGAAATTCTCGGATTACTTCTCGTTGACCCCGCTGCAAATACGGCAACACTTGAAGCACCGTTCGGAATCCAATTCCGTTACCGTTCAGAAGCACTGTATCAGAAAGTAAACGAAGGTCCCCTTGTTGAACTTGCCGAACAATATATCCAAATTGTTACTGAACCGGAACAAGAAATTCGTCGCGCATGTCTCTTCATTCTCGGCACCCTTAAGCCTATCTCCGCGATTGAACCTCTCATCAAAGTGCTCAGAGACCAAAATGAAATTCCCGGTATCCGTTTCCAAGCTGGCTTAGCGCTTAGCCAGATCGGCACCCCCGCTGTTGATGCTCTCATCGCTGCATTTAATGAAGCTGATACTACTGCGAAAGACATTGCCGCTTCTGCCCTCGGTAATATAGGTGGAATACAGACACGCGACTTTTTGATTAATGCCTTAGAAACCACTGACGATCCAGCGATACAATTAACGTTGGTAGACGCAATCGCTAAAATTGGAGATGAATCCGCACTCAGTGCCCTTGAACGCCAACGCCAACGTTTTCAAGAAGATGATTCCGCCATCCGCATCTTTCTTGATGAGGTTTTTAGCAGCTTGACGGATCCCTCTCAGTAGACACCGTTTTCTTCTTTGAATACTACACAAAATTTGAAATGTAACTGACAAAAGTTACGGAATTTTTAAGAATACGCTACAAGCTGGCATACACAAGATTAATGAAAATTGGACTAATTTCCGACTTGCATGCGGAAGCAACCGAAGCCAATAGAGCGATTGTTCCATTTCTCATTGATGCGATCATATCTGCTGAACTTGATGTTTTTGTCCTCGCAGGTGATGTAACCCCCAATTTATCTGAATTCTACGAAATACTCGGTGAATTTGACAAGGCTGAATTGCCTTGTCAAAAATTGTTTGTTCCGGGTAATCACGATATTTGGGTCAGCAAGGATGCAAACATGACGAGTCAACAGAAATGCCGTGTGATTTCAGAAATTTGCCAAGATCACAGGTTTTATCCACTTATTGATGCGCCATATATCGCTGAAAAAATAGGTTTCTGCGGCACCATAGGTTGGTACGATTATACGTTCGCTTCGGATGAATACGATTTTTCTGCTGAGCAATATGCTAAAAAACAGTTGATGGGAACAGTCTGGAATGATAAGCGGTATGCAAGGTGGTCAGATACGGACCAGAAAGTCGCACACCGCTTTGAGGCTGAGCTTGATAAGCAGATCGCTTTCTTGAAGGATAGGGTGCAACGCATCATTGTCGTCACACATCATGTTCCGTTTCGGAAGTGTATTCACTACCGTGGGGAATTGCCTTGGGACTATTTTCGTGCGTTTTACGGAAGTGAAGGGCTTGGTATGTTATGTTTACAGGAACCGCTTGTTACGCATGTCCTTTTTGGACATGTGCATTATGCTGTTAATCAACAGGTCGAGAACGTAAAAGCAATTTGTGCACCTATCGGTTATCTTCACAAACAACCGACTGAAGGCTTGCAGGCTTATGCTGAACGAAGTTTGACCTGTTTCACTTTAGCAACGGTTTGAAATATAAATAGAGTAGAGGAGAACAATATGGAAATTACGCTAACAAATAGTAACGAAGTTGGTGCACTTGAATTTCCGTGGGGTGCAATTAAATGGTTGTGTAATGATCAGATTGATCCAGATGCTGAAATGACATTCGGTGTTGTTTACATTAATGCTGGTGAAGGTAACCCAACCCACTATCATCCGAATTGCGAGGAACTTATCTATGTGCTTTCAGGTGAATGCGACCATAAGTTAGGAGATGAAACAATTCCACTCAAGCAAGGGATGATGCTGCGCATTCCACGTAATGTCAAACACAACGCTATCAATACGGGTTGGCAACCGGTAACGATGATTATCTGTTATTCAGATGCTGACAGACAAACAGTGTTTTGTGATTAAACGGATGCAGAACATTAAACTTTTTAAAATCGGCAAACAGGAATTATGATCCATGCCCAATGAATCCAAGTGCAAAGTCAAAATCTGCGGCACGACCTCAATCCACGATGCTTGTCTTGCTGCTGATGCTGGTGCGAATTACTCTGGCGTATTAGTTGAAGTTGCTTCTTCAGAACGATCGCTAACCACTACCCAAGCAGTAGAAATCGCCAATGGAAGCCCTATCCCGACAGTGTTGTTACTATACAATCGCATAACGGCAGACATCAAAGAAGTAGTGTCCCGAATTCAACCGTTTGCGGTGCAACTTCTTGGACAAGAGCCACCACAACACGTTGAAAAACTCAAACGTGTTGTAACATGTCAACTTTGGAAATCTGTCTATCTACCTGCAGGAAGTCCAGAAAATGTGGACATGTCTGAAATCCGGGCACAGATGCAAGCATACTGTGATGCTGGCGCGGATTTTCTCCTATTTGATACTGTTGATACCAGCATTGATCCGCCTCGGTACGGTGGGACAGGAAAGACCTGTGATTGGCATGTAGCGGCTGAGTTAATTGCTGATAGTCCGCTACCTGTCTTTTTTGCAGGTGGAATTCGTCCTGATAACGTCAAAGATGCTATTGAGACAATTAAACCTCACGGTATTGACCTCTGCTCTGGTGTAGAAGCATCAAAGGGAATTAAAGAGAAGCAGAAACTTGAACAACTTATGGAACAAGTCAAACTTGCAGAGGAAATGTAACCTTAATCTACAAACAGTAGGTCGGGTAGAGCAAGCGAAACCTGACAAAACATTATAGTGAATGAGAACGGATAGAATCCTATAACAAAAAGAACAAGCACCTATTGTTTTCCCAAAATAGTTGAAATCAGTTGTATAATAGGGTATACTTGTTTCATACTGCAATGTGAAGTGCTCTCACTCTGGGCACATCTTATTACTTTGCACAACCTAAGGAGACTTTTATATGAAGATCAAAGTACTTCAGTTAACCTTTATCTTTCTAATGATCTGTATAATTTCCGTTGCCGCCCCTTCCGCTGTCTTTGCAGACGCACATGAGACTGAAGGGGAAATGGCGCCTGAAGCCGAAATGGCAGAAGAAAAACCAGGTGTTTCAGGGTGGTTCCAAGTTGATGTTGATAGTTTAGGGACGTATTTCTTGATTGGTGCCAGCCATCCGATTGGCGGTGTCTCAATCGCTTCTAACATCTATGTCAATGATCATCTCGGCGAATTTGACCTCGGTGTCTCATTACCCGCAGTGAAAAGTGACAGTGTGTCACTTGATTTGGTCCCGATGCTCGGAGTTGGGTTTGACTACACTGGAGCGGATGGTCCCGATGCTCTATTTCCGCAATTTTTTGCTTTTCTGACCACACCTAAAATCTATTTTTTTCACTGGACCATTGGAACAGTTTCTACGATATTTGATGATACCGCTGTCAACGAACTCTACACCCGTAATTTTCTCACATATTCCATAAACGATACCATCGCTATTGGTCCGCAGGCTGAAGCAGTTTTCGTTTTTGCTGATGAGCTGGATAAACCTCTGAAACTAAATTTCGGTGGACGCATTAACATCGGCTACGGAACAGCTAATTTACTCGGTTTATACATCGGGTATGAAACAAAGAAAGAGGAAGGGGAAACTGGTCTTACGGGTAGAATGAATTTCACTCGTTTCTGGTAGTACAAATTCGAAAATAAGGGCGCGGTTACAAGCCGCGCCACCTCTACTCCACCAAATAAATATGAATTGTTCTATCTTTTGCCCGTGAGAACGCAGGTAACGTTTCTATCATGCGTCCTCGTTTGCGAATCCAATTACGAACAGTCATATCCGCATCAAAGACGTTAAAACTCGCCACGTCTACGATAAACCATATTCGTTTACCATCTGAACTTTCCCATTCTTTCTCAAAAGATACTTTATCCTTTACCAATTTGTCAACGTCAATCGATTCCGATGTTGGCATATAATACCTTGTCATTTCTGGTTCTGATAGTACCAATTGATCGGTTGGTTTGCGCTTAACTTTGATAACTTCAAATGCCTCCCTCCATTTCGGTCTACCACCATTTTCAAATCGAAAGTAGAGATAATTTTGAGATAACAATACAACAATGAGCAGGCAAGGAAGCAGGGCCTTGAACAAGTTATATTTGTCCGCAGTTACTGCTTCCCAAAGATAAGTACATGCAACTGCGGCAAGGATAAAATAGGCAGGTGTTGTCCAAAACAGATAATAGCCCGCTACATTCTGAAACTGAGACGCTATGAGGAGAAGCACCAACGGCACGCCAGCGAAACACATTAAAAATCGAGTAGCACGATCATGTGGATTTACGATAGCAGCAAAAAAAGCAGTAACGGCTATCGGAATGCTAACCCCTTGGACAAGTGTGAGAACAATATAGATAGGACTCCGCCCCCATTCATTGTGTCCCCACCCGGAAGATACGTAGCCGCGAATCTGTGGGAGGGCAAGCATTAGGACAGGTAGAGCAAATGGTACAAAAAATAGAAGCAGATTTATCCATCGCTTTCGGTTACGTTCTTCTAACAGCCGAAGTGTTGCATAGACCGCCAACGCAGGCACGATTGCTGCAGCAAGCAAGTGCGACAAGATAAGGCAAATACAGGAAAAGAGCGCACATATTGTTAATAACGTTGAATCGTTTTCAAGGGAGCGATAGAAAAACCATGCTGTCAATGCAGCAAAAAGAAAAGTGAAGATATACGAACGCGCATTTTGCGACCAAAATAGATGCCAGCTTGACAAGGCAACAAATGCCGTTGCCAATAATCCTACTCTGCTATTGTATAAGGTCTGCCCCAAACTAAAGATTATCGGAATTGATAGAATACCTGCAATACAAAAAATGAGACGACTGTTCCATTCATCCCCGCCCTCAATCAAAAATGATAACTTCTCACCTATAAAAACGGAAAACTTCGCTGCGACATAAGGGACTGGATTGATCGGAGAATTGGAAAGAGAAAATTCCTTGGCATCCAGCACCGTGAGAACCTCATCGATCCAGAAACTCCACTGTCCAAGATTCCAAAATCGTAGAAGTCCACCGATACTGACGATACAGATAAGCAAAATATGCCTATTTTTTAGGCAGTTTTCTGATGAAAATTTCAGCATTTTTAGCAGAAAATGATCTTCTCAAACTATGTAAATTTACGGACTATTTACCGGCACTCTATCTAACTGTATGAAGGTTATTGTAAGGATGCGTCTAATGTTGGTCTTATGCCAATAAGGCATCAAACCTTCACATCAAATTACACAATGTTTGCATCATAACACAATTGGCACGCATATTGCTTTAACTGAGGCAGTGCAACTAAGCACAGATTCTATCACAAGTTGATGCCGCGTTCAATAAAAATTGGGCAAGTTGAGTTTCTCAAACTGGCACACAACTTATTCTGGCACAACATAAGTAGTGCTTGAATTATTATTCTATTAAGGAGATTTTAATGAAAATTAAAGCGTTTTGGTTACCCCAATTATTGGCAATAGTTTGTATCCTTGCAGTTGGTAGTGTCCCGATGGTTTACGGTGATGCTCACGAAGCGGGTGAAGAGATGGAAATGGAAATGGAAATGGAAGAAGAGTCAGGTGTTTCCGGTTGGTTCCGGACCGATACAGATAGTTTAGGAACACAAATCTGGGTTGGTGCAAGCCATCCGGTTGGAAGTATCTCTATAGATAGTGATATTTATGTCGTGGATACCTTCGGTGAGTTTGACCTCGGTCTCGGTATTCCAGTTGCAGACAGCGACAGTCTGTCACTCAGTTTTCTTCCCATGGTTGGTATTGGATTTGACTACGGCACGGCGAATGGTCCAACAACATTGATTGCACCGCAGTTGTTCACCTATCTTACCGCTGGTTCCATCTATTTTGAATCGTGGATCCAAGGTTTTTTCAATTCGCCTTTTGATGAAGAGGGGGCAGATTCGCTCTATACACGCGATTTTATTCTCTATTCTATCAATGATACCGTTGCTATCGGCCCACAAGTTGAAGCGACAATTGATTTAGGTGATGATGGCGGACTCGGAAGCCTCGTTGTTGGTGGACGCATCAATCTCGGCTACGGTGAAAATAACACGCTTGGACTCTTTGTCGGTTTTGAAACCCAGCTTGAAGAAGATT
>JAGWBU010000126.1:0-2392 GCA_021295735.1 Candidatus Poribacteria bacterium
ATCAAGAAAATAGATGTCTGCACTTTATGTCGAATTTATGATCAATAGTAAGAATTTCGACTTATGGGTAATAGTAAGTACGGGCACAGGGACCCGCCCCTATGATGAATGTAGATCCTGTGTAAGGAAACGTATTTAACGATTTATGAGATAGACTGTAATCAACTGATAATTCTTAAAACGAAATTGCCCTGGTTCAACCCCAAATTCACGTTGACGTAAAATTCGGAACGTGCTATACTTTAAAAGGATATATAGATGTTATCTCATAATATAGACAGCGTGGGAATCAGGCACGCACCACAGAATTTGTGTGAATGTTATGCAGATTCTAATGTAGGAGGAATTCTAATGAAGCGGAGAATGTTTTTTTCGATCATATTAACTTTTTTGCTCATCACAACATCGTTCGTGCTTGCTCAAAAAGAGTGGGTTACAGTCAGCGAATCGCAGTGGCAAGGTTCCTTTTCTGATGTCTTTTTCTTTGACGCTCAGAATGGCTGGATCGTTGGGAGTAATGCAACTATTTTAAATACCACGGATGGTGGTAAAACTTGGACTCATCAACCCTTACCTTTCAACACTGAATTTAAGAAAATCCGGTTTATCAATGCTAAAACTGGGTGGGTTGTCGGTGAAAACGGGACTGTTTTAAAAACGCTTGATGGCGGAAAAAGTTGGATGAAATTATCCACTGGAACCCTTGTTGCGCTGTTAGGTGTTTCATTCGTAGATGAACAGAACGGTTGGGCATGTGGTGATGGTGGATTCATCATGCATACCACAGATGGAGGGGCCACTTGGACACCACAACCCATTGATACTAACAATACGATTGAGGGTGTTCATTTCGTTACACCTCAAATTGGTTGGGCAGCAGGTGGAGGCGGAACCTTACTTCATACAACCGATGGCGGAAACAATTGGCAGTTTCAGACCAGCGCAACGGTTAACACGCTTGATGCTATTTCCATGCTTGACCACGCAAATGGTTGGGCAGTCGGTGCAGGTGGTGCCGTCGTTTCAACAGTAGATGGAAGGAATTGGGAAGTCCAACAGAGTAATGTACCCAATTCTAACGGAATGCCAGAGCCAATTTGGGATGTGCATTTTGCCGACAAAAATGTGGGAATCGCTGCAGCCGAATTCGGGGTAATTCTGACCACAATGGATGGCGGAATAACATGGAAACCTCTTGAGCATCGGCCAGTCGCTGCACGCCTGCAGGGTGTTCATATGATTAGTGATTCAGAAGCATGGATCGTCGGCGATAAAGCAACAATTCTTCACACGACCGATGGCGGAAACACATGGGATGTTGTCTCTAATGCAAATGAATTACGTGCTGTTCACTTTTTTAACGACGAACTCGGTTGGGCAGTTGGTTTAGCTGGAAGTGTTATGCATACGAGCGATGGCGGTGACACATGGAGACCTCAAAATAGTGGTGATGTTTTTGAACTGTTCGGTGTCGGTTTTGTTAACGAAATGAAAGGTTATATCGTTGGTAGTAACGCAGCCTTACTTGAGACACTTGATGGTGGAACAACTTGGAAAAGTGTCAGTGACCCTGGCGATGAAGGACACGGTAGAGCCAAGCGGATAAAATTTGGTGGCGACATGAGCTGGAAAAGTGCCATGGCGTCTTATGCCATGAGTTTTGGCAATCCTACGCACGCATGGGCAGTTGGTGAAACAGGAAAGGTTATGCGAACCAGCGATGGTGGTAAAACATGGGTTGGAGTAGACATAGATCCCGGTTTCAGCGGAGCAGGTTTTAATAACCTTTTTGGTGTTCATTTTGTTGACGAAAAAGTCGGTTGGATTGTCGGTTTTGGCGGAACAGTTGCCAAGACAACTGATGGAGGCGATACATGGAGCATCACAATAGGTTATGCTGAATTGCAGGACATTTATGCAATTAGTTCAGAACTTGCGTGGGCTGCTGGTAATCAAGGCACTATCATGGTAACAACTGATGGTGGTGAGACATGGATTGACCAAACTGTTCCAACTGAAGAAAACATCAATGCCATCCTCTTTATAGACGAAAAATCTGGATGGACAGTTGGTGATAAAGGGACAATTCTACGCACAACTGATGGTGGTGTCACATGGTTGCAACGTAACTCACCAACCACAAACAACCTTAGAGATATTATAAAAACCCCAAATGGGACGTTGTGGATCGTCGGTGATTCTACGACAATTCTACGCTACTAAAAGCAATTTCATTACCCAGTAGGCACGCTTTAGAAGTTCTTATTATCCATTATGAGATAACATCTAATACCATTTCTATAAAATAACATACCCTTTAAGAAATAGCTGGTTCGTAGTCGCGCAATTTATTGCGCCTCTTATATTCTAATTTAAAAGGGAAATTCATTTA
>JAGWBU010000126.1:2574-11161 GCA_021295735.1 Candidatus Poribacteria bacterium
AGGTGTACCCACCTGCTGGCGAGGTTTCCTAACCTCGCTAAATTACCGATTTATTTTTTTAAACTTCATTTAGTTTGTGCCTTATGAGACGCAAACTAAAAGGTTGTACTACAGAAGTGTCCCATTAATTATAGGTTTTACTATAATTTATTAATTCGGTAATTTTGGAGAAAGATTTAGTGCGGTTGGGAAATCGCACCTACCGGGTTTGGGACAAATTAGAATTACCGAAATATTTTCTTAATCTTCATGCGGCGCGGTATGTGAAGACGATGAATCAAATGAATTTGGTATTACCTCATTTGGAGGAAACATTATACATGAATACATTACGGTTCCATTACCCAAGTTGGGTTGGAACCATTTTACTACTATTGCTAACTTTGTCAGCATCCGCTGAAGAAGCTAAAGTTTTTAACCTTGAAGATAGTTTACAAGTTGCTAAACAGAACAATCTTGTTATTCAGACTGCTGAACAAAATCTAAAATCTGCTGAAGCACAAATTAGTACTGCTCGCGCTACAATGCTACCAAGACTCGCAGCAAATGGAAACTATACCTATTTTAAAGATGTACAAAAATCAGTAATTCAGGCGGAAGGTGGTTTCGGATTCCCTATACCTGGGGAAGATATGAATGAAATGTCAACACCAAGTGTAGATAATGAGGTTGATCTAATTGAGTTGGAGTTTGGGGCACATCATAATGTCCAAGGCGCAGTCAATTTGACACAACCTGTCTTTGCTTGGGGACGTTACTACTACGGTTATCAAGCAGCGAAAATTCAATACGAAGCAGCGAAAAAAGAGTTAAACGCTGCTTATGAAAAACTCCGTTTAGATGTTATTGAGGCATTTTATCGTGTGTTAATAGCACAAGAATTCGTGGTAGTTGCAGAACAAAGTGTTGCGTTAGTAAAAAAACAACTCGGTATCGCACAAACATCCTTTGATGCAGGAGCAACCACTAATTTCGATGTGCTTCGTGCGAACGTGCAACTTGCAAATGCAGAATCACAATTAATTCGTGCCAAAAACGGAGTCAAAACAGCACAAAACGCCTACAAAACCTTACTTAATCTTCCGTTTTCTGAGGAGGTTTCAGTTGAGGGTTCTTTTGAAATACCTAAAATCGAAGTTCAACTGGACGAATTAATTAAATTGGCTCTTGAGACACGTCCAGAAATTAGTCGATCTCAACTCAACGAACAAGCAGGGCAAAAACAACTGAGTGTCGCGAAGACTCGGAACCTCCCTGACCTTGCTTTTTTCTCCAATTACCAAATTTCTCATAACGAAAGACTCACTGAAATGAACCGAATCTGGAGCCTTGGATTGCAAATCAATATCCCCATTTTCGATGGGTTTGCTTCTCGTGCGGGGGTAGAACAGAGCGAATCGGTTCTGAAGCAGCTCCAATTGGGTACAAAACAAGTTATGTCAACTGTTGAGTTTGAGGTGCGTAATGCCTATCTTGCCCTACTTGAAGCAAAAACTCTCATTGACGTTCAGCGCGAAACCATTGCACAGGCAGAAGAAAGTGTTCGAATTGCAACTATCCAATTCGAGAATGGCATTATTACCACTGTCGGACTTACTGACACGCAACTTGCATTGATGCAGGCAAAAGTCAATCGTCTGCAAGCTCAATATGACTATGTTGTGGGTTTAGCACGACTGGAAAAAGCAATAGGACAAAAAATACAATAGAAAACTTTTACCCCAAAATATATTGATCGGAATATAAAGGCGGATATTTTATCTGCCATTGGAAGGAGAATTACACAATTGAAAAAATTATGGATTGCCATTATCATAATTGCCGTAATAGCGGTTATCGCGATGTTTCGATTTTTAAAACCTGAACAACCGATAACCGAAGAAACAGCACAAACCGATGTTTCTAAACCTGTAGAAATCGCGAAAGCCAAACGTGGGGAGATCCGCTCAGAACTTCAGTTGTCAGGGACAATTGAAGCGGCATCCCGTGTGAGCGTAATTCCCAAAACCTCTGGGCGCATTATTCAAATTTTTGTAACTGAAGGTGACCGTGTGAAAAATGGCGAAACACTCGCGGTCATTGAGCATGAGGAGTTAAAACTTGCAGTCCAACAAGCAGAAGCAACCCTCGAATCCGCTGAAACTGGGTACTCTCAGGCACAGCAACTCGCCGAAGTCCGCGTACATTCACAGGTAGCGCAGGTAAAGGCACAATTCAATGCTGCTGAAGTATCATTACAACAGGTCCAAGAACTTGCTAAAATTCGCACAACCACGCAAATAGACCAAGCTGAAGCAGGGTTAAAATCTCTCGTGGCAAATCTGGAAAAAATAAAAACAGGGGCACGCGATGAAGACCGACGGCAAGCTGAAGCAGGTTTGAATCAGGCGAAGGCGAACCTACTTAACGCTCAAAATAACTATGCCCGTATGGAACAACTTTTCAAAAACGGAGCTATTAGCCAGCAATCTCTTGAAAACAGCCAAACACAGTTAGATATTGTAAAAGCACAACATAAAATCGCCACAGAACAACTTCAACTTATAGATAACGGCGCGCGGGAAGAAGACATTCAGGCGATGGAAGCACAAGTGGAACAAGCAAAAGCTGGTTTAAGACTTGCACAAGCACAAGCCACCACAAAAACTTGGGAAAAAGACATCGCACTCGCACAATCTCAAGTTGAAACAGCACGTGCAGGTCTTATATCTGCAAAGGCACTAGAAAAAGCAAAAAGTTGGGAAGCAGAGATTACGACTGCAAAGACTGCTCGTACACAAGCCAGCATTGCCCTTAAACTTGCCAAAAAACGACTTAGAGATGCCACAATTGAAGCACCTATTGCTGGTATTGTCTCACAACGTTATTTAGATGAGGGTGGTATGGCAGTTCCAACAGCACCCTTGTTTGAAATTGTAGATATTGACACAGTCAAAGCTACTGCAGATGTGATTGAAGTCCAGCTGGCGCAATTGACACTTAATCAACAAGCATCAATCATTGTTGAGGGAATCAACATGCCGATAATAGGTAAGATTACTTACATTAGCCCGACTTTACAACCGATGCAACGGACCGCAAAAGTTGAATTTCATATTGATAACGTTGAAAGTATTCTTAAACCCGGAATGTTCGCAAAAGTCACTGTGCCTATCGAAATCCGTACAGGTACCATTTTGGTTCCCCGTGTTTCACTGATTGAAGATGCTGAAACGAAAACGCAAAATGTTTTCGTCGTTGAAGCCGGCATGAGCAAACGTCGTCCTGTGGAAATAGGGCTTTCTCGTGGCGGTGAAGTAGAAATACGAGGCGGACTGAGTGAAGGAGACTCCGTCATCGTTGCTGGACAACATTCTCTCAAAGTAGGAGAAAGTGTCAGGGTTGTTAATCCTTGATGCCTTGTTAGTTATAAGAACCTGAGTTCGGTGTAAGAAATATGCAGTTCTTAATGCTTTGAATTCTACTCTCATAGACGCGGTAGGTGTGGTTTCTAACCGCACCATAGACGTCAATTTAGGGGATAAATCCCTTCAAACCTTGTAGGGTGGGTCTCTGTGCCCCGCCATTGCTGATGTATTCAAACAACGGGTGGGCACAGAGACCCACCCCTACAATCGGGTTACGGTGTTGTTTGGGTTAAAATGTGTGATACCTGAAATAAACCCTTAAATTGACAGTTATGGAGCGGTTTCTAACCGCTCCTATTCTCAAAATTGCTTATGCCAAACTCACGTTATAGTAGCAAACTTTAAAAAGGACATTCACACCGGAAACCGTGCGACCAAAGATACAAAATGAAAGTTGAGCAGATTCACGGTCCCAAAGAAAAAACGCTTCAGGTTGTTGAACTTGAATATCTTTTACAATGTGATTCGCCAGATATTTTGTGTCCGCACGGTTTACGGAATGAAGGGCGGATAACAGTTGCACGTGCCCCCGCAAGGCTTGACATAATGGGTGGCATCGCAGATTATTGTGGATCAAACGTCTTTGAAATGACGCTAAACCGTGCTGCTGTCGTAGCGTGCCAGGCAAGGGAAGACAGAAATCTCTGTGTCCTGACACTTCAAACCGATACTCGACTAAAACCGAGTTTTCAGATATCGCTTGATGATCTCTATGCTGATGGCGCTCTTAAATCGTACACACAGGTCAAAAATCTTTTTAACAAGGATACGCGAACAACGTGGACAGGATATATACTCGGCTGTTTGTTTACACTGTTAAAGGAAGAAAAAATTGAAAAGTTTCCGCACGGTGTAGTGATTGTTCTCAAAAGCGATATTCCGATGGGAGCAGGTATCGCTTCCTCTGCCGCGATCGAAGTCGCAACGTTAACTGCACTCAATCAATTCTACGATTTGAATTTGGACGCGATGGAAATCGCGAGGATTGCACAAATTGTTGAAAACCGAATCGTTGGGGCGCCATGCGGGATCATGGACCAAGTGACTTCCGCAGCTGGCGCGAGGAATAAAATACTTTCTATCCTCTGCCAACCGGATAAAATCCTTGAATTCGTTGAATGTCCGTCAGAAGTGAGTTTTATTGGTATCCACACCAAAGCACCGCGAAGCACAAAAAGTGACGCGTACATCAACACACGTACCGCAGCATTTATGGGGTTATCAATCTTAAAAAAGGAACTCGGATGGGAAAAGTTAAAAGATAACTATCTCTGTAATTTATCTGTTCAAGAATTTCGTGAGCATTGTGAAACGCTTTTACCCGAACAGATGCAAGGCAGCGATTTTCTCAATAAATACGGTGAGACCGTTGATTCCGTTACACAGGTAGACCCTCATAAAGTATACATGGTTAGAAATTGTGTGAAACATCCGATTTATGAAAACGAACGGGTTAAACAATTTATAAATGCCCTCAAAAATGTTCATGAATTTCCGGACCGCGCACGTGATTTTCTCAAAATAGCGGGGAGCCTCATGTACGAATCAAATGCAAGCTATCGTGATTTAGCCGGACTCGGTTCTCCCGAAATTGATGGAATTGTCAACATCGCACAAAAAATTGGTGAGCAGGGCGGGATCTACGGTGCTAAAATTACTGGCGGTGGTGGCGGCGGGACCGCGGCTATTCTCTGCTATGGTGATGTCTCCACTTCGTTGACACAAATTATCTCCGCCTATAAATTAGCTTGGGGTATCCAAACAGAAATCTTCAGCGGTTCCACACCCGGTGCTTGTGAATTCGGACATATTCTATGGGAATTAAAAGAGAACAAACCGCTAACACACTTTTAACTTGAAGAAACTATTGTCATATCTAAAAATATGGAATCATCAGTACAAAACCTCAGCGAACTGAACAAAAATCGTGAGTCCGGTGTCACATGGCGTGCGATACTCATTGCGATTTTCCTAATCCCACCCAATGTATTTTGGATCATTGAAGTTGAGTGTGTATGGCACTCTGGACATCCTACAACAATCTCTCTGTTTTGGAATGTCGTTCTCAACATCTTTTTCTTAATCCTAATAAACCTTTTCCTCAAACGCGTAGCACCAAAATCAGCATTGACACAAGGCGAGATGATTACCATCTACGCGATGCTTTCTATTGCATCTGGTTTGGCAGGACACGATATGTTGGCTTTAACTATTCCGGCGCTACCACATGCCTTTTGGTTCGCTACCATAGAAAATGATTGGGCTGGCACATTCCACAGTTATATACCACAACACCTCGTAGTTGCCGATAAAGAAATTATCCGTGGATTCTACGAAGGCGATACCCCGTTCTACAACGCACAGATAGGTGGGGCATGGGTTATGCCGACCTTGTGGTGGACATCTTTTATCCTTGCACTCGGTGCCATCATGATCTGTCTAAATGTGCTTATTCGTAAACAGTGGACAGAACACGAGAAACTGGCATATCCCATCATTCAACTGCCGATGGCAATCACAGAAGGCGGTGGCAGAGCACAACTTTTCCGAAATCGACTATTGTGGTACGGTTTTATTGCTGCAGCTATACTGAATGTTTGGCACGGATTGGCTCATTTTTTCCCAATACTTCCAGATTTCAGTGTGCGACATAACGCGCGTAATTGGGGGACATTTTTCACTGAAAAACCGTGGAACGCTGTTGGGAATATCCCTGTTCCGCTATATCCATTTGTAATCGGTTTAGGCTTTCTTTTACCACTTGACCTATCTTTTTCCCTATGGTTCTTCTATCTTTTCGAGAAAATACAACGTGTTTTCGGGAGTGCTGTCGGAATTCCTGCACCTTTTCCGTATGGTAGTGAGCAGTCCATAGGAGGATGGATGGCAATTTTCATCATCGCGCTGCTGGTAACGCGTAGACATATTGCAAAGGTTGCCCGAACGATCTTAGGTATGCAAGGAGGTATTGACGATGCACAGGAACCGATACGATATCGAACAGCATTTTTCTTGATAATCCTCGCCAGTCTCTATATTATCTGGTTCTGTCTAAAGGCAGGGATGACACTCCCAATTATTCTTCCCTTCTTCGGATTTTTCTACGCAATCTCAATCGCTATCACACGTGTTCGTGCTGAATTGGGTCCTCCCGCACATGAGATGGCAGGGATGTGCAACGCGCAGCAATTTTTAGTGAATATTTTGGGCACGCGACGCATCGGACCTAACAACCTAACAGTGTTTCCGTATTTTTGGTTTTTTAGTGGGCGCGGCTATCGTGAACACATCATGCCACATCAACTTGAATCCTTCAAGATGGCTGAACGCGCCAACATGAACACGAAAAAATTGGTGTTGGCAATGATTATTGCTGTTGTGCTTGGCTCACTCTCAGCATTCTGGGCAACGCTGAGTGAACTCTATCGCCTCGGTGGAGCAATCACAGGCGCAGGTGGCGGAATTGGTCCGTCAGTTGGACATATCGGCCAATTCGGATGGCTTGCTGGTCTTTTTGCTTTCCCGCGCGATCCGAACGTCCCCGCCATGAGTTTTATGGCAGGTGGCATGGGCTTCACTTTCTTACTGATGTTTATGCGGATGCGGTTTATTTGGTGGCCGCTCCATCCTGCAGGCTATCCCATCTCCATGACGTTCGGTGTTGGTTATTTTTGGAGTTGTCTCGTTATTAGTACATTTCTTAAGTGGATGGCACTCCGATTTGGGGGTCCCAGCACATATCAAAAAATGATTTTCTTCTTCTTTGGAGTTATCCTCGGTGAATACTGCGTAGGTGCGTTCTGGAGCGTTTTAAGCGTCATTATCCGTGAACCGATCTACGACTTCGCACCAGGCTAAAAACATCATGAATACAACAAAAATCTCTCTCTTTGTACTCGCAATAGGTTTCATCTTACCTTTAACCGCTTTTGCTGCTGATGAAGGATCACACGCGGCAGAGTTTCTTAGCCATGGCGTCGGGGCACGCGCACTCGGAATGGGAAGTGCATTCGTTGCAATCGCTGACGATGCTACCGCAACTTATTGGAATCCTGCCGGTCTGACGAATGTCAAAAAACATAGTTTTTCAGCAATGTATTCAGATACATTCAGTACTGGCGATGGCAGTTTTTTTAGTAAAGGTTTGGTAAATTACAATTTTGTCAACTATGTCCATCAAATTGAGGATATTGGTAGCCTCGGTTTGAGTTGGATTCGTCTCGGAATTGACGACATACCACGTACTACCTTCATTGATGTTGATAATAACGGTTTCCTCGGCGATTTTCAGGACATAAACGGGAACGGCACTAAAGATGAAGGTGAACCCTATATCGACCGCCCCACAGTTGCGGAATATTTTAGCAATACCGACAACGCTTTGCTCATCTCTTATGCGCGTCAAATCCATTCGATCGCGGCTGTCGGTGGTAACCTCAAACTCCTGAGTCAATCTATTTTTGAAAATAGTGGAAGAGGTTTCGGCATTGACATCGGTCTTATGCTCGCTCCTTACAAAGGTTTACGGTTCGGCACTATGTTACTTGATGCCACTGGCACGCAAATTCGGTGGGACACAGCGGATAAACCCGTTTTCACTCGCGGGCGGCGACTACGATTTGGGGGTGCTTACCAATTCACCTTTCCAAGCTTCGGCAAAGGTAGCATTGGCGCTGACTTTGAAACCGATCAAGCGGATTTAGAAGAAGGCACAGACTCCGACGGACTTCTCTTTCGCACAGGCGCGGAATACTGGCTCTTTAACACGCTTGCCTTACGTTGTGGCTGGAATGGGCATGGATTTTCTGCTGGCACCGGACTCCAATTGCGAGTCAGCACCATGACCTTTTTTGTTGATTACGCTTTCAACACACATACACTCGGCGGCTCGCAACGTATTTCTGTTTCTGGTCAATTTTAACCTGCGATCAGGTCTCCATATTAAATTACGCGAATTGCCCGATTATAGGTGTTCAGATACTTTTGCTTGAACATCATGCGGATTCTTTTCAATTTCACTCATGGGACAAACATAAGATATAATAACCATATTAGGCAAAAACTTTTGTTTTTAACTTTAACCATTTATTTTGTCTTAGTATAACGTGAGTTTGATAAATAATTAGAAGTTACATATCATTGGCAACTGATAGTCATTTTCCTGGAGTTCTTTGTGTTTG
>JAGWBU010000010.1:0-1422 GCA_021295735.1 Candidatus Poribacteria bacterium
GCTCTCGGTGTCGTTTTCGCATCGGAGAGTTCTCTCGGCTACCACGGACAAGAGGTATTTAGCGAGGAAGGTCCAAAAACGAATATCCGAATGGTGACGCTGTTATATTATGCTTATGGGCAATTTTCAACGCTTGAAAATAGCAATATCCATCAGTTTGAAGACATTGTTGGGAAAAAGGTTGCCTGCGGAGCGTCCGGTTCCGGGACAGCAAAAACGTTGGAACGTCTTGCAGAGTCGGCGGGTATTTGGGACAAATTAACCCCGTTTCATAGGGGCGGTTCCGCTGGCGCACAAGCACTACAAGATGGACAGGTGCGCGGATTCTTATGGCTTGTCAGTGTGCCGAACAGTGCTATAATTGAGTTGACAGCGATAAAATCCATCCGAATGCTTGATCTTGACACACCCGCTAAAAAGTACGGTTTCTATGAAAAATATCCTTTCTATTTTTCAGGAAAGTTGCCAGAAGGTGCTTATGAAGGGAAAGTTGAGTCGGTAAAGACTATCGTGATGCCAACCGTCCTGATTGCGAATAAAGCGGTACCAAAGGAGACTATCTATACTATCTTAAAGCATGTTTATACCCCAGAAGGACGTCAAATGATGCTGAAGACAAATCAAGCGGCAGCAGCTATGACAATAGAGAACGCACCAAAGGCTTTTGTAATTCCGCTTCATAGCGGTGCTTACAAGTTTTGGAGTGAACAAGGTGTTGAAATTCCGACGCACGCAATGCCGGTGGACTAAGTCGAAAATGAAAATTGTTGCGTTTCCAAAACTTGCTTTTTAAAGATAGAGAATAGATATAATGCTTGAAAACATTATGGATGCTCTTACCTGCTTAAGAGTTGAGAAAACACCCTTCAATTCTGATCCGAAGAACAATGGGCTGCCTTCGCAAAATTCGCCCATCAAAAAGGATGATTTTCAATACAGTCAAAGCAAAAATTAATTTATCAATCTATTAGAAGAGGTGAATAATGAACTCCTCCACGGTGCGTGTGAAGCTGTGCCGGGTATTTATGAACTGCCACTTATCGAAACTTGGACAGGTTTGCGTCCCGGTAGCAGAGACAATGCTCCTATACTCGGTAAAACACCTATTGAGAATCTAATATACGCAACAGGGCACTATCGCAACGGTATCTTGCTCACATCCATCACAGCTTACGAGATCTCTAAACTGATTCTGACTGGTGAGACTTCAGAGACAATCGCCCCATTTCAATTGGACAGGTTTTCAAAGGAGCAGGGTCTTTAGAAAAGCTATGCGCTTTCTCCCACCGTGTGCCGTAACCACACTTGAAAATATGAAAATACGTGTTAGTGGATTAACGAAAAATTGTTGTGTTTCCAAAATTTGCTTTTTTAAAGATGGAGAATATGGTATAATAATAAAATGATGTTATGGGGTGCTCT
>JAGWBU010000010.1:1467-13069 GCA_021295735.1 Candidatus Poribacteria bacterium
GAATATGGTATAATAATAAAATGATGTTATGGGGTGCTCTTATCTATTTAAGAGCTGAGAAAACACCCTTTGAACCTGATCTGGGTCATGCCAGCGTAGGGAATTCATAAGCGAATTGCGCGTCCTGTAATGATGTACTCAGCCGCTTCCTTTTGGTGCTGCCAAGCTTGTGGATAGAACCACTGGCATGTCCCTATACCGATAATGGAAGACGGCTTTTTTGCTGCTAATGACAGATGTGGATGTTCAAAAGACTTGTGTTACCAATGGTTATCTTATTGGTGGTATTAGGGATATGGGAAGCAATCGTTTTTTTTAAAGACACGCCGCACTATATTCTACCACCACCTTCAAAAATTGTGGTGACACTTTTTACAGAACATGAGCAATTGCTGAAGCATTCACTCGTAACACTGCAGGAAATGCTTTTCGGATTTACACTTGCCATTAGCATTGGCATTCCATTAGCTGTGCTGATGTTTGAATTCCCAGTGCTTGAGAGAGCATTCTATCCATACGTCATTGGTTCACAAACGGTACCTGTGTTTGCAATTGCACCGCTTTTAGTGCTTTGGTTCGGTTTTGGGATCGCATCAAAAGTCATCATGGCAGCGATAATCGTATTTTTTGCAATTGTGCTCAATACATTAGATGGCTTGAAATCCACCGATCCGGATACGGTTAACCTTTTTCGTATTCTTCGTGCAAATCGGTGGCAGATACTTTGGAAAGTGCGCCTTCCGACAGCATTGCCGTTTATCTTCTCAGGAGCGAAGATCGGCATATCAATTTCCACAATTGGGGCAGTGATCGGTGAATGGGTTGGATCAAGTGCTGGACTTGGTTATCTCATGTTGTATGCGAATGGGAAATTGCAGATTTCCCTCGTATTCTCTGCTATTTTCTGCCTTGCGTTTTTGGGTTTAGGTCTTTTTGCACTGATGACGTTGCTGGAACGATTGGCAATGCCGTGGCGACGTTAACAGAATATATCAAATGTCCGATAAATGTATTGGAAACAAATCGGACAAAGGAGAGGAAATCTCATGAAAACTGTAATTCGTTTAATGTTTCTCATTAGTTGTGGTATAATTTTAATAGGGCAAATCAACAGCTACTCAGATAGCCATCAGAAATCTGAAATGCAAGAAGTCACATTGCTCCTTGATTGGGAGCAGAATGTAGATCATGTTCCACTTTATGTTGCACAAGAGAGCAAAATTTTTGCTAAACATGGCTTGAAAGTAGAATTACTTTGGGGGACCGATCCGGATGCTCCGCTTAAACTTGTAGCAGCAGGAAAATATCCGTTTGCAGTTAGCTATCAACAGAGTGTGACGATTGCTCGCGCAAGCGAAGAAGAATTACCGGTCAAATCAATTGGACTACTCGTGGAGCATCCGCTCAACACAATCAGTTTTCTGAAAAAGTCTGGCATAAAAACACCAGCGGATTTCAAAGGGAAGAAGATCGGATATACAGTGGCACCGTTGGATGTACTTCTGTTTAATGCGATCGCTGCGAACGCTGGATTAACCAAAGATGACTATGAATTGATAAGCGTTGGGACGAATATTGTGGCACCTCTCATGAGCGGCCAGATTGATGCAGTGATCGGACCCTTCCGAAACTACGAAATTAATATGTTGAAACTCGAAGGTGCAGAAGCCGATTTTTTCGCACTTGAGAAACACGGTATCCCGGACTATTACGAGTTAGTAATTATTACTAATGACACGTATTTGGAAAAACATCCAGAAACTGCAAAAAAACTAATGATGGCGATTCAGGAGGCAATTCAATTCACAAAAAAGAATCCTGACAAAGCCCTACAACTCTTTTTTAAGGCAAACCCTAAGGCGCCCAAAGAATTAGAAAAACTTGCTTTTCGGGATACATTGGATTTATTTGCAACAACACAAGTGCAGTCCAAAGAAAAGTGGGAAGCCTTCACGAAATTTGCACTTGAAAATGGGTTAATCTCTAAATCAGTCAAAGCAGAAGACCTTTTTGTCAATTTATTAGAAGAAAAACCTTCTTCCCCAAACGTGAATGAAAAATAAAAGCATAATCATTATCGGCGGCGGTGTGATTGGACTCGGTATCGGGTGGCAGCTTGCCAAAACGGGTGCTTCCGTCACCATTTATGAGCGCGATCGGGCAGGTCGCGCTGCTTCTTGGGCTGCCGCTGGCATGCTTGCCCCTCTTGCTGAAGCACATACTGAAGAACCGGAACTGCTGGAGTTAGAGAGTGAAAGTTTAGCACTTTATCCGCAATGGGTTCAAGAATTAGAAGCGGATGCTGAGATGTCTATCGGGTATCGGGTAGAAGGCACGCTTATTGTCGGGTTGGAGGCGGACGATACAGATCAACTTCGCCATCTTTATGAGGCACAACAGCACTTAGGATTAGATGTGCATTGGTTGAACGGACGAGAGGCACGCGAGATTGAACCTGCGCTCTCACCTCGTGTTACCGCTGCGATTCACTGTGTAACCGACTATCAGGTTGACAACCGGTTAATGGTTAAGGCGCTCCAATATGCTTATCAAGCATCTGGTGGCATATTGCATGAGAATAGTGCTATTGAAAAAATTGTCATAGAAAACGGTGTTGTATCTGGTGTGCAGACGCAAGACGGTTTGCGAGAAACTGACGTGGTTGTCCTCGCTGCAGGATGTTGGTCGGCGCAGATTAAGGGGGTACCGGATGCTATCCAACCACCTGTCCGTCCTGTAAAAGGACAGATGATGGCATTACAGATGGAAGAAGGTATTGCAATAAAAACAGTTATCCGCACCTTACGTGCGAGATATCCGACATCAGTATATCTGGTGCCGCGATCAGATGGGAGACTCATCATTGGTGCTACGAGTGAGGAGATGGGTTTTGATACCCGTTTAACCGTTGGTGGTATGTTTGAATTGCTTCGCGGTGCATGGGAAGCAGTGCCAGGGGTTTATGAATTGCCGATTCTGGAAACATGGGCAGGATTACGCCCCGGCAGTAGGGATAATGCGCCTATACTTGGCAAAACCCCCGTCAAGAATCTCATATACGCCACAGGGCATTATCGCAACGGCATCCTACTTACGCCAATCACGGCTTACGAAATAGCGAAACTGATTTTAACCGGTGAGACATCGGAAACAATCATTCCGTTTCAGTTAGATCGGTTTTTAAAGTAGTAGGCACACACCGTGTGCCGTAACCATACTTGAAAAGAAATGAAAATACGCGTTAATGGCGAATACAGAGAAGTCCGCCTCAATTTGAATATATATGACTTGCTCATTGACTTAGAACTGAGTCCTGACCAATCTGGTATAGCGGTTGCTGTGAACAGAGAGGTAATCCCTAAATCGGTGTGGAAAAGGACAGTACTTCACGAGAATAGTGAGGTTGAAATTATCCGTGCTGTTCAAGGTGGTTGACGGTTGGCGGTAATCCTATGAGACAAGCGATTGAAGGATGAGGCAGCAGGTTTAACTCTTGATAAAGAGGGTTGGAGGTGTTATACTAATTTGGAAATACGCGGGAACAAACTGTTGGTAAAACACTAGGGAAAACCAAGAGATTCGCTGGGTTCAACGCGCAAATAGTTTTGAGAGAGCATTTTCACGATTAAAGGCAGCTGTCAACCTCGCGGAACAGCGCGAACTCTCATACCTGGAAGCACAAGGGTTGATACAGGGTTTTGAATACACGCATGAACTTGCTTAGAAAACTCTCAAGGACTTTCTTGAAACTCAAGGCATGTTGAATTTATATGGTTCTCGTGATACAACACGGGCAGCTTTTCGGAACGAGTTGATTGAAAACGGCGAAGTCTGGATGGACATGGTTGATAAACGCAACTTAACTTCACATACCTATGATGAAGAAATTGCAGCCCAGGTTGTTACTACTATCCGCTCTACTTATTTCCACGCTTTTGAAAGATTGTTAGTGAAGCTGCAGCAGCTAAAAACGGAACTGGGTTGAAAAAATGAAATACGGTTTATCTGAGCAGACGCTGCAAAAATACGCGATGTCTTCAATCAATACTCGCAAGTAGAAGAGGTGGTGCTGTACGGTTCTCGCGCCAGAGGAGATTACAAGAACGGTTCTGATATTGACCTGACACTGCGCGGCGGAGATGCGTTGACACATACCATCCTTTCCAAGATCGCAAATGACCTTGATGATCAGTTACTGCCCTATACCATTGATCTGTCTATTTTTAAGAATATCAGAAATCCAGATATGGTTGAGCAGATTGAACGGGTTGGCGTGGTATTTTACAAAAAATAGACTTGGACAAAAACAATAATGCAAGAATTTAAAATAGCGGATCAGACGTATAAATCAAGACTAATTATCGGAACAGCGGGATATCCGAATTTTCATATCATGACGGAGGCTATTGCGGCAAGCGGGGCAGAAATTGCAACTGTATCAATGCGTCGTGTGAAATTTACGGATACAAACGGTGAGAATCTGTTCGCATTGCTACGTGAACGCAACATAACGATTCTTCCGAATACCGCAGGTTGTTTTACAGCACAGGATGCTATTCTGACAGCGCAGCTGGCACGTGAGGCACTTAAAACATCATTGATAAAACTTGAAGTAATCGGAGATGAACAGACACTATTTCCTGATGTAGAGCAGCTGCTTAGTGCTGCGGAAACACTTGTAAAAGATGGGTTTACTGTGCTACCGTACTGTAACGACGACCCGATCACTTGTAAGAAATTAGAAGATATTGGTTGTGCTGCCGTGATGCCGTTAGGTGCGCCAATCGGTTCAGGAATGGGAATCCGTAATCCGTATAATATTCAAATTATCCGCGATCTGGTGCAGGTGCCGCTTATTGTTGATGCTGGGGTCGGAACAGCATCAGATGCAGCGATTGCTATGGAATTGGGGTGTGATGGTGTTCTACTCAACACGGCAGTTGCGAAGGCACACCGTCCTGTGCTGATGGCAGAAGCGATGAAAAAAGCAGTCGAAGCTGGCAGAGCAGCTTACTTAGCAGGACGTATCCCTCGGAAACTCTATGCCACAGCCTCAAGTCCACAAGACGGCACGATTGAGTAAAGAGGGAAATAAGTGCCTTCAATCTATTAACATCACGCCCCTGGGGCTAAGAGAACAAAACTGTTTCAACCACAATAGAAATTGGAGTTGGTGTGTGAAAAAAATAACGCTCTTTCTTTGGACAGGTATATTCATCTGTGTCTTACTAATAGCAGGAGGATTTCAACCCGCTTTTGCCCAATTTCAGAACGAATTCGGGCAAAATCTGTTCCAACTTGAACCCGAACTGCCCGAAGCCGATCCCGCCAAACTTACGATTGATGCACACCTCTCCAATACCTTTAACAATCACATTGAACTTGGATTGAGCGTTGATCCCTATACCAGCAGCCTTGCTGGTCAGGAAAGTCCACAGCTTGAAGGTATTATTAATCGGTTAGGTGTAAACTTGCGAGGTGAACTTCCAATTGTAAATAATAAACTCCGCCTCAGGCTACAATACGCTCCACAACTTGAAAACTATACCGGTGCAGATGGAAAACTTAACGAATTTGATGCGTTCACTGATGTTTCCTCAACTGAACTAAGTTTTCGTCCGTTTTCAAGTTTACCTGAATTTGTTGCCTCTCATCAGTTTCAACGTTTGGCGCGAACACTAAATGTATATAATAACACCGAACGACAGCTCGGCATCCGCTTTGGACGCGTTTTAGAATACAATCTCCGAATTCACCGATTTGACGATGAATCACAACTTAGAGAGGATTTTTTGCTGATTGGCTCTACCAATCATAAAGCAACTACAGGTCTTCAAATTGGATTGCTTAAACAGATGTTGGGTAAGGTGGAATATGCAATTGAGCATGGGCGCTACCAAACCAATTTGAATAATCTCATTTTAGGGGTTACAGGTCTTGAAGAAGGCGAACGTCGTATCGATTGGCGACATTTCGGGACTGTGAAATTGTTGCAAACAGCAGCAGATCACTTTGTTTTCCAAGAGGAGGTTAACTTTTTTCTTAACCGTTCCAACGTTGATTTCTTCAACTTTATCAGTACTGAAGCAGCATTAAGCACTTTTTATACGTTTGGCACAGGGCGTTGGATTCGGCTACGGTTTTCCCGTGTCTGGGTTCGGTTTCGGGGTAGAGAGATTCGGGATGAGTTAGGAGATATTATAGAAGGGGAAGAAAACCGAAGTGATACACAATTGGGATTCAACGCACAAGTGAATTGGAAATTGACTTCCTATCTGACACTGAATGCCGATTATCAGTTTACTCAAAACAGCACTAATGAGTTGGACCCGATACTTGCTTTTCTCAACTATAATCATAGTATCGTGAGTTTAACACTGCGCGGAAATTATTAGACCTAACCTCAAAAATCGTTGTCCATTTCACTACCGATAAGAGTGAGCACATTACAACTAACGCGTTCCTCTAAAAAGTTTCAATCTTCCCTCGCTTGAAATCAACGTATAGCATCTATCAATTTCCTCAGCAACTTTTTCTTTATTCGGTGTTCCCCACAGCAAAAGATAATCAACGTTGTCAGCATAATCGCAGAGGTCAATTTTTTCGGCTCTCCAATGGACAGTTTGCACCCACTCCTTTTCATCTATCGGTGTCTCAAAATCGGGTTTGAAGCGAATCGGAAAATAGTCAAACTGTACCTCGTAGTTGCCGAGATTAATACATCCGTTATCAAGACAGTAGTAATTCGCCGCATTGACAAAAATACCGACTCTGAGCGATTCACCGCTTGGTTCAAATTGGAGCGGCAAAATCACACTGTTCTTTTCAACCTTGTCTACAAAAGCATTAAACGCATCCAATTCTCTATTGAGATTTTTACAAAGAATACCAACATAAACGATATTGACAAGGACGAGAACCGTTACTACACCTGTAAACACTTGTCTCCATCGCAGATTATCGCTCAATTTAAAGCAAGCGAATATCAAAAGCATGGCTAAAATCGCCAATCGGTCATTTACCCAACCGCCGGGCCCAATGGAATTTGGTAAGATTAAATAGAGTCCAAAAAACACCGCAAACAGGATTAGAAAAGCATCTTGTCCTATTTGAGGTGTGATTGATGTTTTTCTATTTTGCCAAAACGTCCAGATACTGAGAAAAAGCAAAAAAGCAAAAACTGTATAAGCAATCCACGCTTGATGTTCACTGTATGCCACCAACACACGCATGCCGACTATGTTTTTTAACAATCCGCCAATCCGACCCAACTCAATTTCAGGTGGTTCCCCTGCCAATAGATCAGATGTCGGAAGATAAATCAGTAGTAGTAAAGCAGCGGGCAAAACAGCGCACCCTGTGATAAGAATCTGCTTCAGATTCTGTCGAAAATAAACCACGGAGAGCAGTGCAATAGAGAACAGAATGAATGCATAAGAGATGAGGTGTGCAAAATAAATGATGATTATAAGCAGGTTCAGCAGAACAATACGTTTTATGGTCAGCGCATCCCTATGTTTCCACCAGAAACCCAGTGCTAAGAAAAACAGTGGGACACTGACAGCAAAGTTGTAGAAACCCATCAACAGTAGATAGTTAAAGATAAACGTAAAACTAAGTATGACAAGCGAATCTCTTCCAGGCTGAACAGCATTTAGAAAATAGCAGATTGCCAATGGGAATAGGATAACGTATAAACTTAGAAATACCTTTTCTGCTGTCAATGGCTTGAAGATGAACATTAACACCGCTAAAGAGAAATGCGATAACCAGTTCGGAAACGGAAACCAATTGATGTCGTAATAGTCTTGGAACTGGTATGTTGGATTCTTATATTTCGTAATAATCTGTGAGTTGTAGACGTGACTTACGCCATCTTGTGTTGGAAAATAGTCGAACAACCATATCGGTAGAAGATAAACAACTATTAAGACACCAATCAACAATGATGATATTGTATAGAAACGAGAGAAGTACGTCATCAATTTGTCTTCCATTTCATAACTTCAATTTGATTTAGAAAGATTCTTCTTTAATACTATCATGTTTCTGCCTTTTGTGATAACTTTTTGTATATGCGTTGTTCGTTCAGAACCATTCAATTCTCCAGTAATTTCTAACTTTTTTCAAAGGTTTCTTCCTGTAGGAGCGACCTCCTGGTCGCGACCTTTCACCTAAAACGGGTAATAAGCTGACAATTGGATGCCTCTGGTTGTTCGTTCTTGAATCTTGCCAAAATCAACCATCTGTGCTAACATAGCAGGGAAGTAGGAAGGAGTGAGCGACTCTACTTTGCATTACAAGTCTAAATCTGGATTTTTTCGGTCAAACAAGGGGAACGGTTTTATGACATTAGATCAGGTCAAATCTTTAGTTGAAGCGCGTGGTATTGAGTTTTTTCTCTGCTCTTTTGTAGAGATGAGTGGCGCGCCAAAAGCGAAAATAATTCCAGCGACACACCTTGAGGGTATGGCAAAAGAGGGGGCTGGTTTCGGAGGTTTTGCCGCAGGTGAAATAGGGCAATATCCTCATGATCCAGAGATGGCAAGCATTCCTGACTTTAATTCACTCACAATCGTGCCGTGGCGGAAAGATTTAGCGTGGGTTGCGGGGGATATGTATGTTGAGGGAAAATCTTGGCACTATTGTCCACGAACCATTCTACGGCAGCAATTAGAAAAAACGAGACAGAAAGGTTACGTTTTCAACGTCGGCATTGAAGCAGAATTCATGCTATTGGAGCAGGATGAGGAAGGTCAATACGCCCCATGGGATAAACTTGATACGTTAGATAAGCCGTGCTATGACCTAAAAGCGTTGTATCGTAACCTTGATATGATGACAACCTTGATAAAATACATGCAGGAATTAGAATGGCAACCCTACGCGAATGATCATGAAGATGGCACCTGCCAGTTTGAGGTTAACTGGACATACTCAGATGCGCTTACCACAGCAGACCGACACACCTTCTTCAAGTGGATGGTAAAAACGCTTGCTGAAGAAAGCGGGTTGTTGGCAACGTTTATGCCGAAACCGTTCACGAATCTGACGGGCAACGGCGCGCATTTCCACATGAGTCTCTGGGATGAGAATAATGAGACCAATCTGTTCCTTGATGCAAATGATGTAAATAGCTTATCTCAACTCGCATACTGGTTTACGGGCGGCATTCTCAAACATGCGAAAGCGGTCACAGCGGTCACGAATCCGCTTGTGAACAGTTACAAACGTTTGGTTCGGAGGGCACCGCGTTCGGGGGCATCATGGGCACCCGTTTTTGTCACTTTTGGTGGGAATAATCGGACACAGATGATTCGGACACCTGCTCCAGGACGGATTGAAAACCGCTTAGGGGATGGCGCAGCAAACCCTTATCTTGCAGCGACTGTTCTGCTTGCTGCTGGTATGGATGGCATCGAAAATCAGATTGATCCTGGGGAACAAAACGTGGATAACCTTTACAAAGTATCGGAAGATGAACTACAGCGGCGAAGTATCGATTCTCTACCTACAACGCTCAGCGAAGCCGCAGATGCGCTTGAGGAAGACGAAATCATCAAAAACGCACTCGGAAATGAGTATGCCGACTATTATATTCAGGTCAAACGTGAGGAATGGCGCAACTACCACCTTAGCATCAGTCAGTGGGAGAACGACAACTACCTGACAGTCTATTGATTGAGAATGGGATATAACGAACTACGATAAATAGAATATGTGAACATTTGCCTGTAGCCCTGCAGAGCAACAGAGTTTCGTTAATTGTAAAATTTACTATAAGTGCTTTGCAGAATAAGTGGAATGTGTCTTGGTTGAAATCTCGAATTTGGCAATGAATTGCGCGATTACAAACTGATTTATCGTTAATTGAATTTGAACAAGATCAGGGTTGCTTACCCTCTTACAAAAGAGATGTTAATGCTAAAACCTCACACATCTTAATTTGTCAACTCTCTTGACAATTCAATTCATAAAGAGTATAATTGAGAAAACTAAGTTAACAGAAAGCCGAAACGCAATTATATTTATGAATCGAATTGACAAAAAATTTCAGGAACTCCGGCAGCAAGGTGCAAGCGCATTTATGCCGTATGTCTGTGCAGGAGATCCAAACCCAGAACTTACCCCTAAACTCTTTCTTACCCTTGAGGAAGCAGGCGCCGACCTCATTGAACTTGGCGTCCCCTTCTCTGACCCGATAGCAGATGGACCGACTATCCAACGTGCCAGCGAACGGGCACTCAAACACCGAATTTCACTCCAACAGATTCTTGAGATTGTGAAAACACTCCGACAAAAGACAGATATCCCCATCGCTTTGATGAGTTACTATAACCCGATCTTTCGGATGGGCGAGGAGTCATTTTGCAAGGCTGCGCAAGCTGCTGGTATTGATGGTGTCATCATTCCGGATCTGCCACCTGAACAGGCGGAATCGCTTCTTAAAGTGGCGCCACAATATAATCTTGCAACTATTTTTCTCGTTGCGCCGACAAGTCCACCGGAACGAATGCAATTGATTGCATCGGTCAGCACAGGATTTATCTACTGCGTTGCGGTAACAGGTGTAACTGGCGCAAGGGCAACTTTGTCGGATGAGGTTGCACCGATGATTGCAGAACTACGCAAGCACACTGACAAACCGATTTGTGTCGGTTTCGGTATATCAACCCCTGAGCAAGCAATACAAGTCGCCCAACTTGCCGATGGTGTGATTGTCGCGAGTGCTATTATCAATGTCGCTGAGGAGAATGTGGATGACGAAGCAAGACTGCTTGCTGATGTAAAGCAGTTTGCATCTGATTTGGCGGCAGGCACAAAAACTGTTGCAGTTTAATATAACCCAAGTTGCCACCTTTTCCCGAATCCTCTTGTAGGACGGGTTTCTAACCCCGATTTTCAGTGGAAAACGGCAGAATCAGAGGAAAATACTTGAATTTTCCAATTGAAACAGTGTCTGCTTACTTGAAACTTTGTAAGTAGCAACTTGGGTTAATATATATCACTTTTGATGTAACTTGCAAGTTTCTCAACAAGATATGTTTGGCGTAATCACGATTCAACCCACGCCCTCAATACTTGTTCGGGATCAGTCTCTGGATTGAAAACCAATAAACCTTCATCGCGTGCGGCTTTCAATAGGCGTTGGTCCGATGCGACAAGAACTAACTTATCATTAGCGTCGTTACGCAGTTCTATTGCGACATCTAACGCTGAACGTAACACCATCGCATCAACACTGTTGATTGAATGCTCATCTATCAAGTTCAGTGATGACCAAATGAGTGAATTTGGTGTTGAAAATGTTTTAAAATCTGATGTTATAGCGATAACTTCAAGATTCAGATTGGCAACCGCGTGATTGAAGTCGTGTTGTGTAATTCGGTTGTCATTCCCTTTGCGGACACAAATTGATAAGACCTCTGCTGCTCCAATAGCCAAACATCTGAAATATGGGTGTGTAAAGTTTTTGTAGAAATCCGCACAACTCCTATTGTAGGGGCGGGTCTCCGGGGAATACCAAAAGGCATTCGGACCGTTGATTTGGTGCCTGCCCGTTGCATGGCACGTCCTGCGCAGTGGCGGGGCACAGAGACCC
>JAGWBU010000010.1:13128-45207 GCA_021295735.1 Candidatus Poribacteria bacterium
GAAAACCCGCCAAATGCCAAAAAGCGCATTTGGCGTTGATTTGGCAGCATGCCAAACGCGCATGCTGCGTTGATTTGGATGAATGCCATACGGGGAATGCCTAAATGGAATTCATACCGTTGATTTGGATTTAAAAACTTGAGTCGCACAAAATCGGGCTTAGAAAGCCCTCCCACAAGAGATAAGCCAGCATTTTTTTCTTAAGTTTACATTTATGAGGACTGGCTTACATCCCCCGTTTGATTCCAAATTCTGCCTCAAACGCTTCCCAAATTTCTTCCGATATGTTAGCGGTAGCAGCTTCATATCCATCTTCCACCTGCGCTTTATCCGCTGGACCGAACATTACAACCCCATCTATCGGCGCAGCAAGACAGAACTGCATTGCCAAGTGGCGGATATTTACATCGCGTTCCTGACACCATTTCCACATTGCATAAGCCTTGAGTTCAGCATCAGGGTTACGTCTCCGTTCATCTTCAACGTTTGGTTCTGCACCAGTGAGACTCCCCATCCCTAAAGGACTGGCAAGGATAATGCCGACATCATGTTTACGCGCTAACGGTAAAGTCGTCTGGGCTACGGATTGCGATAATAACGTATAATCCAAGAAGGTGAGAATGATATCTATATGTCCTGTCTCAATCAGTTGTCTATGAAAATCGTGGGAACGTACCCCCGCACCGATATGTCGGATTAAACCCTTATCTTTCATCTCCAAAAGCGTATCCAACGCGCGTCCTTTATCTAACACGCTCTCCATGTTCTCTGGATCATGGATTAATACAGCATCAAGGTAATCTGTGCGAAGGTCTTTGAGGCTATTGCTGACACTCCACCTTGTACCATCCGCTGAAAAATCTTTTCTGCGTTCAGGGTGCGTACCGACCTTGGCTTGTAGGTAGACTTTTTCTCTCAAACCGTCAGAAAGCGCTTCTCCCCAAAGATGTTCTGCGTGCCCCGGATAGGTGTCAATATAGTTGATACCAAGTTCAATAGCACGTCGGATTGCACCGATGACTTCGACATCCGGTTTATGGCATAACCATGCTGCGCCAAGTGCTAAAGCATTCGGACGCATCTCAGTGCGTCCCATTCGGCGAGTCTCCAATTTTTGTGCCATAATAAAATTCCTTAAAGAGCTGCTTCTATTGTTCCTCAAGTGCTTTTCGCAGCCTATGTGTTGACGTTGAAAGCGACTCCTGCAAATATGGGTATGGAAAGCCACCCCATCGGTCAGGTGGTGGTTCATGTGCTTGTGCAATTTTTAGATTCACAAAAATGGGGCCGGCTTGATTCCAGATTTTTGGCAGATCGGTTTCAAGTATATTTATGTCATCAAATTCATAAACCTGCTCAAAACCTGTCCCGCGCGCAATTGTTGTCCAGCTAAAGTCTGCGTTTCGTGGAATAGGTTGATTACCAGTTACCTCGTACGTGCCGTTATCACAAACAAAAAGGAGATAGTTCGTAGGTGGTTTTTGCAAACTTGTAATCGTTGCGAGTGTTCCTAAACACATTAGCATGCTCCCATCCCCGTTAAGCACAACAACCTTTTTCTCAGGTTTTGCAAGTGCAATTCCGAGAGCGAGATCCGCAGCGTGCCCCATTGCACTTCCAACAGACGCATAGTCTAACGGATGTGTTGATATTTTGGCCCAGGGCACAGCCATTCCCATTGTGGTAACAACGATTTCGTCTGTTCGCTGCGCTGCGATAAGTTGTAGACATTCTTCCTTGTTCAGCATAAAATTCTCCATCTTCAGGTAAGAGAAATTGCTACTTTTTGCCTTCCTCTGACAGTAAAAATTCGATACTTGGTAGATTCTTCATCTCCGTTGTCATGAATTGGAGCAGCTGCTCAAATTCCGTTTTGGATTGTATTCCATTAATTCCACCTTCCCAGATAGCAAACGCACGATAACTGATCCGTCCTTCAGCATTCGGGTTTAGGACAATAGATATAAGGGATGGGTCAGTGTCAATCAATTCTCCAGCCTGTGTGGTAGGATAAATTAGTGCCACGCCGAGCGAATATGTTCCACCTGGGTCTGTTCCCCAGCTCCATAATAAACCTTGGTCTTCGTCAACGTCAGATGTTTCCCCAAGTTTCGGAATACCTACGACGATAGCATAATCCGAAGGCAATTCTCTGTCAACATGGATATGATGTTCAATCCACGGGTTTCCACCATAAATAAATGTAGTTGATGTGAGCTGATATGTTTCACCGTTGATGTTCCATCTCGGAAGAATTCGTTGAACAACCGAACGTGTGCCACCATTAGCGAGAATCCGAATGTAATCCCCTTCATTTGGCAGCGGAATTAATTCCCTTTTCCCTTTATGCCATAGTGCAAATCCACCGCACCCAATTAGTCCTTCCTGAGGTGTTAACGCAACCATGGTTGTGTTTTCTGCGTCTAAAAGGGCATTTAGTGATAAACCGATTGATTTATAGAGAGTGAGTTGCTCTTGAGATTTTCGGACAAAGTAATCCTCTTGATTCTCAAAATCATGTATTACCCATCGATGTTCAGGCTTCTCTACCTCTATATGTAAGGCGTTTGGTTTTTGAGTCAGTGCGATTTTGTGACTTTCAAAATGAAACCTAAATTCCGGTGATAGCGACCCACGCTCTACTAATTCACCCTGAAACATGTTATTAACGCTAAAAAGTTCTTCCCGTTTTTTGCCATAAGCAACGACAGCACCGTTATGCTTCAGCAGATATGCGATTAAATCGGATTCTACCGCCGCCATAACATTCAGTTCAGGAAAAATGCCTGCGCGCGTCTGTTTTTTTACATCAAGTGTAAATGTTGCCTTTACATTTGGGTCATAAAGAATTGCGATCTCTTTTGTCTCCTCCGGTTCAAGATCTAAGAGAAAAACTAATTGGTCACGTTCGCCGTCATAGTTTAAGTCATCCGCTTGCGCGGGAATCATCGCCTCCCGCGGGGCTTTTCCGGTAACAACAGAATAAGCCTGGAGAGAGAAATCGGGGCTGACCTTTCGGAGCTGCGCCAAAGTCATCACAATTGGAACGTTTTTTCGAGGAATTGATAGCGTATTTTGAATAGTAAAGCGAATGCGGTTTGTCTGCTGCTTACCACCCGGTAACGTACAACCTGCAAAAATTATCAAAAAACCTATAATAACCGATAGCCTACATTTCGCACTATGAATGTGAAATTTATTTTTTGTTTGAAGAGTCAAATTTTTTATCCTCAATTGAAGATCAAATTGAATGCTGTGAAATAGAAATAGTCCTTATAAGTCGGGTAAGGTTTCAAGCAACCGTGCTATTTCCGATTCTGTGTTATAAAAATGTGGTGAGACTCTAACGCCGCTACCGCGTTCAGCTGTAATTATATTTTTTTTATGGAGTAGCGCATAGAGTTCTGCAGGTGTGTGTCGCGTGCTTTCAAAAACCACGATTCCTGACCGATCTGAATCTTTTTCAGGTGTGATAACGTGATACCCTTTGGCTTTCAATCCTTTAATTAAGCCTGCTGTAAGTTCTAAAATATAGGTCTCAATGTTTGAAATCCCAACTTCAAGTAACAACTCAATTGCTGCCTTCAGTCCATATAGACCTATGCTATTATAGGACCCCTCCTCAAAACGGGTAGCATCCGGTTTCTGTGTGAGATCATAATTGAGAAAATCGCGTGGATTCACGACACTTGCCCAACCAACATTAGTGTTTATCAACCGTTCCAGTTTGTCATTAGTACAGTAGAAAATTGCTGCTCCCTCCGGTGCCAGCAACCACTTGTGCCCATCTGCTGCGAGAATATCAATATGTGACGATTTCACATCTACCTCAATTGCACCGAGACTTTGAATTGCATCCACGACAAACCAGATATCGCGTTCTTGACATATCTCACCAATCGCCTTAATGTTGTTTCGGAAGCCAGAGGCGAATTCCACATGGCTTATTGTTACAACTCGTGTGCGCTTATCAATTGCATCAACAATATCATCAAGATAAATGCTCCCATTTCGCTCAGAGACCATGCGCGTTTCAACGCCGTAGCGTTCCTTCAAACTCCACCACGGATAGACATTTGCAGGAAATTCAACCGCCGTTGTAACGACGTTATCCCCTTCGCGCCAATCAATACCGTTCGCAGCGATGAGTATTCCCTGAGTTGTGTTCTTCATAAACGCAACTTCAGTTGTATTGGCGTTGATCAGTTGTGCTGCAACGGCTCGACACGCCTCAGCGGTTTCCACCCAAGATTCTACATTTACTGCACCGTTGACGGTAGCATCTTCTACAAAGCCTATCATCGCATTCCTTACCCGGCGCGATAATGGTGCAACACCAGCATGGTTCATATAGATATAGGATTTGGTAACCGGAAATTCGGTTTGCCATTCATCAGGAAATGTTTTCAAAAACTTTGTAATTGTATTTTGCATTTAAAAATATTTCAACTGTGTAATCTTTAACCCGTTTAGCGTTTCCATAGGCTATAATTTCACCGAACAGACCGCAGCAGAATGTCAAAATTCCTATACTCATCAGAATAGGGCCAACGTTTGGTAATCCTATCATTAGAATACCTCCCAATACGAATATCGTTGCACCAGAGGGACCGAAACACCGAATGGGACGTCTTGCACAACGATAAATAAAAAAAGAAGCCAGTGGGCTTAAATCTGCAGCTTCACGTTGTGCTTTGCCGAGTGACCATCCTGTTATCAAACTGATTCCTATTAGAGATACCCCTAATCCGATAAAACTGAGAGCTGCAATAATGGCGACATTAATCAAAGGAAATCCTATAATGAAGAAGGGAAGACTTAGAAACGCAGCGACTCGAAAGACATTAAATTTGGGGTTCATTTGGTTGCCGTAGGAATGTTGAGTAGATGGGTGACCATTCCGATTAGACTGCCGCGCGAAAACTGAGAGAATCAATTTAAACGCTAAAATATCCAGCATAACGCGCCAGATTCTACCGAGACCGTATTTACTTGTTCCGAAACGACGAGGGTGATGCTTAACGACAATTTCAGCAATGCGCGCGCCTACAACCGTAGACATCGCCGGAATGAACCGGTGCATCTCACCATAAAGTGGCACCTGTTTGATAACCTCAGCCCGGTATGCTTTGAGTGAACAACCGTTGTCATGAATTCCAACACCCGTTACCTGACTAATTATCCAATTGGCAACGACAGAAGGAACTCGGCGTGTCCAGAATTTATCCTGTCGTTCTCTCCGCCATCCGCATACTAAGTCATAATCTTCATCAAGTTTCTTGAGTAGATGTGGAATATCGGCAGGATCATTTTGTAGATCACCGTCCATGCTGATAATACGTTCGCCTTGTGCAAATTCAAAACCAGCTGCCATCGCAGCTGTCTGACCAGCGTTCTTTTGGAACCGGATTACGGCTAAATGTGGTTCACCTTCACGCAATTCTGAAAGCACTTCAAAAGTTTTATCTCGGCTCCCATCATCTACAAATAGAACTTCATACGTTTCACCAATTGACTCACATACCGTCCGAATTTTCTCATACAGTGGCTTGACATTCTCCTCCTCGTTGTATACAGGAACAACAATTGATAGATATGGTTTCTGTGTAGCGACCAATGTTACTCCTTCCGATTTAAAAGAATTTGGTGAGCTTCAGCAAGAGAATCAAAAGTTCCCGCATCAACCCATTTTCCTTTTAAGAAGCTATGTTCGAGTTGTGCGCGATTAATATAGACATTATTAACATCTGTTATCTCGTACTCACCCCGAGATGAAGGTTCAATGGTGCGGATAATATCGAAAACTGATGAATCGTAAAAATAAACACCCACTATTGCATAATCACTTTTGGGATGCTTCGGTTTCTCCTCAATTTTTACAATTCGGTTTCCATTTAAGGTTGCCACCCCGTAACGTTGCGGGTCATCAACCTTTTTCAGCAAAACGCGAGCACCTGCTGGCTGCGCATGAAAATCAGAAACAACTTGTTCAATTGAGGATTCAAAAATGTTGTCTCCAAGCAAGACAACTATTCTTTCTCCGGCAGCAAATCCTTCAGCTAAAGCAAGCGCATTTGCAATCCCTTTTGCTTCCTCCTGTACTCGATAGGTGAATTCACAACCGAAATCTTTTCCACTTCCCAATACGTTAACAAAATTCCCTACGTAACTGGGATTTGTAACAATAAGAATATCGGTTATTCCAACTGCCGTAAGTTGCCGAACGCTGTGAAAAATCATTGGTTCATTGCCAACAGGTAGGAGATGTTTGCTGGTAACCTTGGTAAGCGGGTATAAACGGGTGCCTAAACCTCCCGCAAGAATTACCCCTCTCAGCATCGCTTCTTTCGTGGTTGTCTGCATTAGTCAGTTTCCGATGAAATTATCGTAGCATCGCGTCAGAACCTCATTATGCTTGGGCTATTATTCGCTCTTTCCGCGTCCAGGGAATGTCAATTCAGCAACACCCGACTTATCTAAATCACCTAATCCCAATTCAATCATCCGATCATACTGATCTTTCGTGGCTTGTGCCAGTGGAAGCGTGATACCTGCAGCATTTGCCAGGTCAAGCGCGATACCTGAATCCTTAGATGCGTGCGCAGCGGAAAAATAGCATTCATGATCGCGTAACTGCATATCTTCTCCGTCAGTTTCCAAAACGCGAGAGTTTGCCCCAGTTTGTGCGAAAACTTCCTGCAACATTTCCAAATCCAGACCAAGTGCAGCACCTAATCCAAGCCCTTCCGCGAGACCCGCAGTGTTGATGTTCATTACCATGTTGACCAGTGCTTTTACTTGCGCAGCCTTGCCTGCTTCACCGATATAACGTAGGGAAACACTCATTGAATCCAGAATCGCATGTGCCTTATCGAAAGTTGCCTTTTTGCCACCACACATTAAATAGAGCGTGCCTTCGCGCGCCTGTGTAATGCTGCTCGCCATACATCCCTCAAGACTTTCAGCACCGTGCTTTTCCGCGAAACTCTCAACATCTACATGAACTTGTGGACTAATTGTAGCACAGTTGATAAAAACTTTGCCTGATGCCCCTTTGAGCAAACTATCGTCCGCATCATCAGAATAAATCTGCCGCATCGCATCGTTATCTGTGACAACCGTAATGATGTAATCTGCAAGTTCAGTGACCTGTGCCAATTTGTCAGCAGCCGTTGTACTAAGTTCCGATGCTAATTCATTGGCACGTTCACTATCAGTATCGTAAACAGCAACGACTTTGAACCCTTCATCATTAAGGTGTCGGGCGATGTTTGCCCCCATCCTGCCAACACCCACTACACCGATTTTATAGTCTGCGTTTGCCATATTCGCCTCCCTATTATAATCAAGATTCACAAAAGGAAATTCAATTTACTATGAGTTTGCTATTGAATTATTGTATAAATTTTACTTTGATTTGTCAACAAGTTTTGTTGAACAGTAAACAATAGATTATCTCACTTTCCAAAAAATTATTAACACAGAAGTTTTTTCTTGACAATTTTTGTGTTTTTGTTATACTGAAACATAAATCAAAACCAGTAAACTTCATCAATTTGCTGGCAGGTTTCCATATTTCATTCCTTAGGAGGATTAACAACGATGATCCGTTTCACACCCGGTTCCGTTCTGAAATTAGGTATAAGCTACCTTATTATTCTCATACTTGGCATATTTGTGATAACACATATCGGTTGCATAGGCGGCGTTAACATCGTACCATTGAGTGCGAAAATCCAAAATGCTGATAACGCATTTGACGAGGCCGAAGCTGTTTCTACCCGCTCCGATGACCCTGAAGAGAAACAAAAAGCACGTGCCAGACAGCAAAAAGCTTATGATAGAGCGATGTCTCTTTATCTGGAAGTCATTGACCGAGATGTTAAAGGAAAATATGCTCAGCGGTCTCACTATCAAATCGCAAAAATCTATAAGAAGCATTATGAGTGGGATAAAGCAAATGAACATTATCAAGCAATTGTAGAACTTGATCCAACGGGATACTATGCAAGTGAAGCAAAAAGCGGTATTGCGAGTATTCGAAAAAACCGTGAATTAATTGCGCAGGAACTCGCGAATTATCAAAACTATAAAGCCCTTTATGACACTGAAAAGAGTGATGAAACCTATGATATTGCAGCAAAATCGCTCTATAAGGTTGCTCAGGCTTACGAAGCGTTAGAAAACTTTCCCGAAGCCATCGTAACTTTTGAAAGAATGGTTAAGGAATTTGATAACCATGACAAAGCCGCGCAAGCTCAATTTCAGGTTGGCAACATCTATTTTTACAAATTGTATGATTACACCAATGCTGGCGGTTGGGGTGCATTTGTAACAGTCGCGGATAAATTTCCCGACTCTTACGAAGCTGAGCAGGTTAGGGTATTGTTGAACAAGACAGAAATACTCTTAATTGAAATCAAACAAGATCAAGATGAAATTCAGCGAAACAAGAGCGCAAAAGCAATGGAGTTTGAGAAACTTGGGAGGTACATACTTCCATCCGAAAAATGGCTGATGGGAAAAACTGACCTGGTTGTCCAGAATTATCAACAAATCGCTCGGAATTGGCAAACACTCCGCAACTATCCGAACGCTATTGAAACGTATAAAGTGTTAATTCGTGATCTTTCACACAAAAAGTTCGCCATTTCAGATGCGCTATACCGAGTCGGTTTACTTTACCAGCAAAGTGGTCAGTACGAACGTGCGATCCAAGCTTATGATGATCTGCTTGAAAATGCACCACAATCCACTTGGCTAAATGAATCTATATATCAACAAGCCGTCTGCTATCGCGCTATTCGTGAATTTGGTTCCGCTTACAAAGGGTTCAAAACATATATAAGCCTCACAAAAGGTGACAGGCCTTATCTTCGAGAGGCTGAACAGATCGTACGCCAATATGAACTTGACCAAGATCAAGACGGTTATAAGTTCTATGAGGAACAGGAAAACGGCACCTCTGACCAAGATCCAAACTCACAACCTGGAGCGGGAAACTAAAGATTCTGATGTTTTAAACTTATGATGGGCGGACCGTAGTGGTAGCAATCACTATTTCAACGTGACCATCCTATAATTTTAACAATAGCATTAAGCTAAAGTCTATTATTAATCCGAATACGATGAATGCATTGTCATAGAAATAAGTGAACACGGGCATGTTCAGAAGCAGGTAACTGTTTGAAAACTTCTTGCCGGATTAACTCAGGTGTATAGCGGCGTGAGAAGTGATTTAGAACAATATATTCACTCTCAAAATGTTCTAACAAGGAAGGTAACATATCCAGATGCAAATGCTTCGTTTTCTTAGCCCGTTCACGATGTTCAGATGTAATAAAGGTGCATTCACAAATCAGAAGTTTACATTGTGTGAGCAACGGATGCGCGTCAAGGGAAATGCCGCGCGTATCACCCAAATAAGCGACCAAAGGTAACTGCACCTCATTTGTAATTTCAACACCTGAACGCTTGAGTGCCACGATTTCTCTTCCTGATAAATCGCGGTATTCGGGCTTCAGTTTTTTTCGAACTTCACAAATCAGATAGGAGACAGCTGGGACGCTGTGGTTACCCGTTAGAATGTGTGCGACTAAATTCTGCCGAAACGGAATAGAATTACCTGCTTCTACTGGTGTTATTTGATAACCCCAGTTTCGCCCTGCATCCAGTGTAGAAATCCTGTCAAGGATGTTCTTCAATTGCTTGAACCCGCTTGAAGGAACATAAATATTTCCCGGCGGCATTCCTGCAAGCCAACGTTGACTTATATAGATCGGCAACCCAAAATAGTGGTCAAGATGAAAATGTGAAATAAAAACATGGTTCGTCCCGATGAAATTCATTGGGCACCTGCCCAAATCAAAAATTAGGTCAAGTTCTTTTATCCTGATGTAAGTCGCAACAGCTGAACTTGATTTTCCCTCAAGTACCCAATTTCCACATTGTAGCAATGGCATAACTAATCAAAAGCACAATTCTTTTGCTTTTCCTTTGGAGAATAAAATAAATGCATGTCAAAATCGGCATAATCGGTGGTAGTGGATTCTATCAAATGGAAGGTTTGACCGACATTGAAACAATCGAAATTGACACTCCTTTTGGCAAACCGAGTGATGACCTAATTCTTGGTAATCTCGATAGACAACCGGTAGTTTTTCTACCACGTCATGGTGTAGGACACCCACTTCTTCCTTCTGATATTAATGTCCGTGCCAACATTTATGCCCTAAAATCGTTGGGTGTAGAATGGCTTATCTCCGTTAGCGCGGTAGGTAGTCTCAAGCAAGAAATTGAACCACGCCACTTCGTCGTACCGGATCAACTTTACGATCACACAAAAAACCGAGAATCTACTTTTTTTGGTGACGGTATTGCCGCCCACATTAGCCTTGCACACCCGTTCTGCTCACATCTAAGTACACTATTATACACAGCAGCAACAGAAGTCGGTGCGACCGTTCACAATGGCGGCACCTACATCTGTATGGAGGGACCCGCGTTTTCTACACAAGCTGAATCCAATGTATACCGAAATCTCGGTTTTGACATTATCGGTATGACTGCAGCACCGGAAGCAAAACTTGCACGCGAAGCAGAAATCTGTTACGCTGTCTTGGCATGTTCTACCGACTACGATTGCTGGCATCCCGAACACGACCACGTTACCACTGAGATGATTCTGAACAATCTACTTTCAAATGTGGAAATCTCCAAGAAAGCTGTCCGGAATTTAGTGTCAAAAATCCAAGATGAACAACGTAATTGCTTTTGTACCAATGCCCTCCAATTTTCCATTGCTACACAACCGGATAAGATTCCGATTGCTAAACGACATCAGTTAAAACTTCTATTGGACAAGTACCTGACGTAAAGTATTGTAAATTTTATCTGCCTCCGATTCAGTGAGGATAAGAGGGGGCGCAATGTAAATGATATTCTCTGGCTCGTCAACAGCGTGCCCGATCTTCCCAACAATAACACCTTTTTCTCTCAATTGTCCCACAATTTGGTTCGTTTTCGCGGTTTCAAGATGTGTGCCATCGGCTTTGATGAACTCTACAGCAAGCATGAGACCTTTGCCCCGTACATCGCCAACAATAGGTAGTGATTCCAAAGTCTTTAGTTTTTCAAGCAGATAACTACCTACCTTTTCAGCGTTTTCCCAGAGACGTTCTGATTGCAAAATGTTCAGATTTGCCACACCTGCTGCACAAGCAACAGGATGTCCGCCATAGGTACAAACTTGAGAAAATTCCCGATTTTCATCAGAATCCCCAAGAAATGTCTTGAATACAGGAGTTGATGCAACACATGCACCGAGTGGAATATATCCGCTCGTCAATCCCTTCGCAAGCGTGATGAGGTCTGGCTGTACGTCCCAATGCTCGCATGCAAACATCTTCCCTGTTCGTCCGAAACCGGTAATAACTTCATCAAGAATAAGTAATAAACCGTAATCATCACAGATTTTTCGCAATTTTGGGAAATACTCGTCGGGCGGCACAATTATCCCACCGCCACCGATGATTGGCTCCGCAATCACCGCAATCACAGTTTCGGGTCCCTCTGACTGAATTATTCGTTCAATTTCATTTACACATGCAACATTACACGATGGATACTCTAAACCGAGTGGACATCTATAGCAATAGGGTGGATGCGCATGATGGAATCCTGGTACCAACGGTTCAAACGCTTTCCGTCTTCGTGCTTGTCCTGTGGCTGACATTGCGCCATAAGTAAATCCGTGATAGCCGCGATATCGGGTAATTATCTTGTAGCGATTCTCTCCCGGATAGGTCTGTCTGCCGTACTGTCGCGCAATTTTAATTGCGGTTTCATTTGCTTCAGAGCCACTATTGCAAAAAAAGACGTGATTCAGATCGCCGGGAAGACATGCTGCCAACTGCGCTGCTAATTCAGTTGCTGGAACATTAATCTGAGAATGTGGATAATAACATAATTCTTGTATTTGTGCATAGACTGCATCCGCAATTTCTTGTCTTCCGTAACCGACATTGACATTCCATAGTGCTGAATACGCATCTAAATATTCATTTCCGTCTACATCTACCAGGGTTGTGCCATGTGCCGATTTAAAAACCAGCAAATCTGTTTCCTCAAGACGTTGGTGTTGGAACAGTGGATGCCAAACATGTGCCTTGTCAATTTCTCTATAATTTACTTCCATTTATGGAAATCTCCGTTAAAGTTTTACATTGATTCTGGTGCTGAAATTCCTAACAATCTCAACCCATTTGCCAACACTGTTTGCACACTTTGAATGAGGATGAGTCTTGCATAAGTCCGTTCCATATTTGACGTATCAAGCACCCGATGCTGATTGTAATACGGATGGAATATGCCTGCTAATTCGTGTAGATAATGTGGAATGCGGTGTGCCTCTCGTTCCTCTGCGCTGGACAGGACAATTGCTGGAAATTCTGCCAACTTTCGGATCAGTTCGTGTTCATGCGCTTCTGTGAGTAGTGCAAGAGAAACTTCTGTGATCGGTTTCAACTCAATTCGCTGCTCTTTTCCTTGTTGGAAAATACTACAGCACCGCGCGTGTGCATATTGTATGTAAAAGACAGGGTTCTCATTCGCTTGCGTAACCGCTAATTCAAGATTGAAATCCAAGTGTGTATTGTTTGCGCGCATCAGGAAAAAGTATCGTGCTACATCCACAGCAAATCCTTCACCTACAGCATCCGCAAGTTCGTCAATGAGTAAATCAAGTGTAAAGAACTGCCCCTGACGCTTTGACATATCCCGCCGAGTGCCATCTGAATCAACCAGATTTACCTGTTGAATAATATCAATTTCCAACCAATCATCTGCCAAACCGAGTGCTTTCACAAAATTCTTGAGTCGAAACACATGCCCCTGATGATCTGGGCCAAGCAGGTCAATCACTTTGTCAAAGCCACGGTCAAATTTATCACGATGGTATGCTGCATCTGGAACAAAATATGTGTATTCACCATTGGTGCGGATTACGACACAATCCTTATCGTCTCCAAAGTCCGTCATCCGAAACCATGTCGCACCGTCTGCATCGTAGAGATAATTTTTCTCACGAAACAGTTCAATAATTTCGTCTGGCTTTCCACTGTCTCGGATCGCTTTTTCGCTTGTCCACACATCAAAGTTAACACCAAAACGTTCCAAAGAGGCTTTTTGTTGTCCAAGTAGATGCCTTATTCCTTTATCTCGGAAAAGTTTAACCCGCTCTTCTTGGCTAAGTTTTAGATAGACATCACCTTCCTCATCGGCGATAGTTTGTGCAAACTCTCGCAAATATTTTCCTTGATATCCACCTTCTGGAATTTCTAAGTCATTTTCACCTAACGCTTGCCGATAGCGCACATCAATTGATTCTCCAAGTCGTTCAACTTGCCCACCCGCATCGTTGACGTAATACTCACGGATAGCCTCATAACCCACCGCGTTTAACAAGTTGACAAGCGTATCGCCAACGGCTGCAGCGCGCCCACTCACAATGTTGAGCGGACCTGTCGGATTTGCACTGACAAACTCAATTTGAATCCGCTTGCCAATACCTATTTCGCTATTTCCGTAAGCATCACCCGCTTCCACAATTGTCCTGAGTGTGTCGTCTAACCACTCATCGGAGAGATAGACATTAATAAACCCCGGTCCAGCAATTTCAAGTTTGCGGATACGCGGGTATTTATTTTTATCTACATGCTTGCGAATTATCTCGGCTATTGTCCGTGGTGCCATTTTTGCACTTTTTGCCAATCCCAAAGCAACTGGAGTCGCTATATCACCGTGTTCGGGGGTTTTAGTAGGCGAAAAAGGGATTCCGGGAACGTCCGATATTGGAAGTTCCCCCGACTCAATTGCAGCACGGATCGCGCCTTTTAATATATCGTATATTTCTGATTTGATTTCATCCATATCCACGAAATTTCCATTTGTGTATTATTTTATCAGCATATTTTAGTAACCGAAATTATACCACACCAAACTCCTCAAGTCAATTTTGTTACGAGTATTGAAAATCTATAGTTCTGTCTGCATAGAAATAGCAGGCATTCACAGCAAAATATAAATTTTCCATACCCCAATGTTGTTCCAAATATTCTGTACCCAACGTTACATACTGAAGTTAAGAAATAGAAACGGTGCTGACCACATTTCCGTGTATAATTTTATATAGTATTGTGAGCGTTCGGTATAGCACTGTTTGTAAAATTCTTCTGGTTAGAGGTTAAGTTTTAAATGGACGCCTCAGCAAATTTTTTGAGGAAATTAAGGTTTGATAATATTATTTTTCTTGCGAAATTTTAAATTCTTTGGTAAACTACAAACTATTAAAATTGTGAAACAGTTCAGATTTAATTCTTAACTGTAAATTAGGGGGTGAAAATATGGCTGCTGATAATATCAAAGAAATTGATGAAGCAGCGAACCATCCAGTGGAAGGGGATGGAACCGGACTTACCTTTGGTCGGCATTTTACGAAATCGGCTGTTCACCCATTTGATGAGATCGAATGGGAACGCCGCGATGCCGCTATCTACAGCGAGAAAGGTAATGTCATTTTTAAACAGGACCAAGTTGAAGTTCCTGCTTTCTGGACCCAACTCGCAACGGATATTGCTGCCTCAAAATATTTCCGAAAAGCTGGTGTTCCTGATGTAGAATCAGAGGACAGCGTTCGCCAATTGGTTACCCGCGTTGCACGTACACTTCGCCGTGCAGGTGAAGAAATTGGAGGTTATTTTGCGACCTCCGATGACGCGGAAACTTTTGAAATGGAGTTAACACATATCCTTGTCACGCAGCGAGGTGCTTTCAATTCTCCCGTCTGGTTTAACTGCGGTTTATGGCACGAATACGGGATTAAGGGCGCCGGTGGCAATTACCATTGGGATAGGGAAGCACAAAAAGTTAATATCACTCAAAACGCGTATCAACACCCACAAAACTCAGCATGTTTTATCCAAAGTGTTGATGACTCTTTAGATTCCATGCTTGATCTGCAAAAGGCTGAGGTAAGACTCTTTAAATACGGAAGCGGAACCGGTTCTAATTTCAGTAAGGTCCGCGCAAAAGGTGAACACCTCTCCAGTGGCGGTGAAAGTTCTGGTGTACTTTCATTTCTTGAAGGATTCGACAGATGGGCAGGCAGTATTAAGTCTGGTGGCACAACACGCCGCGCCGCAAAGATGGTCATTTTAGATATGGACCATCCCGAAATCGTTGACTATATTGACTGGAAGATGAAAGAGGAAGAGAAGGCGAAGGCACTCATTGCTGCTGGGTACCCTGCAGACTTTAATGGTGAAGCTTATGGCACTGTCAGTGGACAGAACAGTAATAATTCGGTGCGGATTCCAGATATTTTCATGGATGCCTACCTACAAGGAAAACCTTGGCAAACAACTTATCGCACCAGTGGTGAAGTTGCCGAGGAGTATGAAGCGAAAACACTGATGGAAAAGATCGCAGAGGCAGCATGGGCTTGTGCTGATCCCGGGGTGCAATTTGATGATACGATTCAAAAATGGCATACCTGTAAACAATCTGATCGCATTTACGCAAGTAATCCTTGCAGCGAATATCTGTTCTTAGATGACTCTGCGTGTAACCTCGCGAGCATAAATCTTGTCAAGTATCTCAATGATGACGACACTTTTGACATTGATGGGTTCAGAGCAACTGTTCGTGTGTTTATCACCGCGATGGAAATCATTGTCAGTCTGTCTTCGTACCCGACTGCCAAAATAGCCAGACGATCTCATGAATATCGTCCACTTGGACTCGGATTCGCTAACTTAGGCGCACTCCTGATGCGATTAGGTATCCCTTATGATAGTGCAGAAGCCTGTAGTTATGCAGGTGCTATTACGGCTATTCTAAGTGGACAAGGTTACCAAACGAGTGCTGAAATCGCTAAAAGTATCGGAACTTTTTCTGGTTATGCTAAGAATCAGGATTCAATGTTAGGCGTTATCAGCATGCATCGAGATGCTGCATATAAAATTGATGCGACGACTTGCCCATCTGATCTCTTGGAGGCAGCGCGCGAAGATTGGGATATCTGCCTGCAGAAAGGCGAAGATTGGGGATACCGAAATTCGCAAATCAGTGTTATCGCTCCAACCGGAACCATCGCGCTTCTAATGGACTGTGATACAACTGGAATTGAACCTGAATTTGCCCTTGTCAAATTTAAAAAGTTGGCGGGTGGTGGTTATATCAAGATTGTGAACCAAAGTGTTCGCGACGCTTTGGAAAAACTTGGCTACATACCGCAACACATAGAAGCGATTGTCACGCACATCGTCGGAACAGGAACACTTGAGGGCACGCCATATATCAATCCTGAATCCCTCAAATATAAAGGATTCAGAGAGGAAGATATTGAGCGTGTTGAAGAAATGTTGCCGAGTGCTTTTGATCTGAATCTCGCTTTCGCACCCGGTTTTCTGGGAGAAGAATGCCTTGAAAGATTAGGGATAAATGTTGATAAAGCTGCGTCTCCAGATTTTGACCTGCTCACCTACATGGGATTCAATCCGAGTGAAATAGCAACCGCAGAGGAAATCATTTGTGGTACAGGGACTGTTGAAGGCGCGCCACATCTGTCTTCTAAACATTATCCTGTTTTCGATTGTGCTGTTCAATCTGGTAAGCACGGCACTCGTTTTATTCATCACATGGGACCACTGAAATTAATGGCAGCTGTGCAACCCTTTATTTCAGGTGCTATCTCCAAGACAGTCAACGTCCCGCGTGAAGCAACTGTCGACGATATTAAAGAACTTTATGTTGAAGCGTGGCGTCTCGGTGTGAAATGTCTTGCTATTTATCGTGATGGGAGTAAAGGTAGTCAACCGCTCTCAACCAGTAGCCAGCAGGACGCACAGGGTGAAGCCAGCGAACGTCCTATTAGGAGGAGACGGCTCGCAGATACCCGAGACTCGAGAACACATAAATTCAGCGTTGGTGGTCATGAAGGATACATGCATGTCGGTTTTTTTGAAGATGGCACCCCGGGTGAAGTTTTCCTTACCATGAGTAAACAAGGGTCTACCATCTCAGGACTCATGGACTCTATTGCCATCCTCATCTCTGTTGCTTTGCAGTACGGTGTGCCGTTAGAGTCACTCGTCAATAAGTTCAGCCATGTCCGGTTTGACCCATCGGGTTTCACCCAAGACCCAGATATTCCGATGGCAAAATCAATTGTTGACTATGTTTTCCGCTGGCTTGGAAAAGAGTTCCTCCCGAAAGAAGTGCAAGAAGATACCATGGATGTTCTTGAGTTAGATGACCAATTGGCATTACCCGAAGAAACCGATCTACATGCACACGGAAATAACGGGGACGCAAATCCATTGGCAGATCGCGAGAAACTGATTACACTCCGATACGGAGACGCACCTCCCTGTCACGAGTGTGGTACAATTATGATACGAAGCGGTATTTGCTACCGATGCACCAACTGTGGCGCAACAAGCGGCTGTTCATAAACCTTTCATTTTGATACCAATAGGACTTACGCAAACCAAAGCAATGGTTCGCGTAAGTCCTATTATTTTTAATGTGTGTTTGACTAAACTTGTAGGTTGGGTAGAGCTTGCGAAACTCAACACATGGTAGCAGGCATACTCCGTATGCCGTCCGCTGTTTTCTGAATCTCGGTCTTGCGCGGATTAGCTCAAATCAATCGGGCTTACAAAGCCCTTCCACAAGAAGGGTTCATGAAAATTGCATTCTTCTGAAATGCCTGTAAATTCATATTGCCGACCCTACATAAATATGGTATCCTTAAGATGCGCTTGAGTTGAGTAGATGGTCGCGTCCCGTATTCGGGATGAGGAAAGTCCGGACTCCGCAGGGCAAGGGTGCTGGGTAACCCCCAGGAGCGGCAACGCTATGGAAAGTGCAACAGAAAGTAGACTACAACGCGTAAAAACGTTGTACAGGTGAAACGGTGCGGTAAAAGCGCACCAGTCCATGAGGTGACTTATGGAGCTGGTAAACCCCATCTGGAGCAAGGTAAAATGTGGACATTTAGAGGTGTGCCCGCCTCGTCCCGGGTAACCGCTTGAGGTTAATGGCAACATTGATCCCAGATGAATGATCATCATATACAGAATCCGGCTTATTCTCAACTCAAGTTATTTTATAGTGAAGCAAAGAAATAGTGGTCAATATTTGGAGTTACGCCGTTTGTAGTCGCGCGATTCATTGCGCCTCTTACATTCACATAGTAAATTCGAAACCCTCCGAACCAAATGTATCAAATTTACCTTCTCTCATAATTTCAACTCAGATATTATGATCGTTCAAACCGATTCTGATCTTTTTGGGGCATCCTTAAAAGTTTTATTTTTAGATGCTCTCAGAAGTCAAGGTAAGTACAAATATGCACGTTATAGAGGTCTCCCACTACGATATGCTGGCGGGAAAAGTCTCGGAGTTGGACATATAGTAGAGCAACTTCCTGATGGGTTAGAAAAACTCGTATCACCGTTCATGGGAGGCGGGGCAGTTGAAATTGCATGTGCCAAAGAACTTGGTATGCAGGTTCGGGCTTATGACATCTTTGATATTCTCGTAAACTATTGGCAGGTCCAACTTTCGTTAGGCAGTGCGCTTACTGAACAGCTTGAACAGTGGCAACCTACAAAAGCACAATATGCAGAGGTTAAGACTCGCCTCAAAGCACACTGGAATAGCGAAACATTCATTTCTGATCCTTTGGAATTGGCAGCGCATTACTGGTTTAATCACAATCTATCTTATGGGCCCGGTTTTCTCGGTTGGATGTCAAAGATTTATGAATCTCCTGAGAGATACATTCGGACGTTGCAGACTGTACGTAATTTCAGATGTCCTAACTTGGCCGTTCATGCCGGTAGATTTGAGGAGACTCTTCCAGTCCATTCAGATGACTTTCTGTATTGCGACCCTCCCTATTATCTTGATCAGGGAGAAATGTTCCGTGGTATCTATCCGCAACGGAATTTTCCTGTCCACCATAAAGGCTTTAACCACGAATTACTGCGCGACCTACTTCACAATCACAAAGGAGGCTTCGTCCTTTCTTACAATGATTGCCAAACTATTCGGCAGTGGTACGCTGACTTCAGGATTCTTGAGGTGCAATGGCAGTACACATTAGGACAAGGCGAAACCCGTATCGGTAAGAATCGAATTGAAAATGGGACAGGACATGTCAAGCAATCGCATGAACTTTTGATTGTAAAGAATAGCTAAAGTTATACAACCAATCTTACATAACTGCCAGAGCCATTCAATTGTCGCTAAGCATTCTTGTGGGAGGGGTTTGTAACCCCGATTTCTTTTGTAGGAGTGACCCTACCAAAATATTGAGAAATTAGAAAACTGAATAAATCTGACATAACCGCCAGTTCCTTTGACATTCATGGAATCATACGTTATCATGATATTATCAAAGAAAATATAAAATAAACCAATCCAATACCATCTATGATTGAAAAAAATGAAATTCACCATTTTCCCTAAGAAATCAGCAATCTATTTCAGGTACACATCTTTATTCTTTTTTCTCATCTTGCTACTGTTGATTGTTTCACTGACACCCAGTACTGGTGAAAAAATTACTCCCGACTTTGGAAAAGAAGGTATACCATTTTTAAAACAGTACTGCTTCGGCTGCCATGCGGGTGATGAACCCAGTGCGGGTCTCGCGCTTGACTCATTTAAAGACAACTTATCGTTGATCAAGAATCACGATGTTTGGGAAAGAGTCTTAGAAATGTTAGATACAAGCCAAATGCCGCCAGCAGAGAAAGAGCAACCTCTCATGGAGGAAGTGGAATCTTTTATTCAGCACGTTGATGCCATTTTTGAGGACGCAAGTCGCACGGCAAAACCGGATCCAGGGCGCATAACTGTTCGCAGACTCAACAGGATTGAATACAGAAACAGCGTTCGAGATTTGTTGTGGGCGGATTTTGATCCGACTGAAAATTTTCCCGCAGACGATGTCGGACACGGATTTGATAACATCGGTGATGTACTGACGATGTCACCACTGCTGATGGAGCGGTATCTCCAAGCAGCAGAAGCAATTGCCACACGTGTTATTATATTAAATCCACCGAAGCCGTCCACAAACTATATAAACACAAAGTATCTTATTCCGCGACACAAAGATGTTCCTGATGGACGTTTCCGTCTGCTTGATCCAAATGCAGATGAACCGTGGAAATCAGGACCATTTAAAACTTATGCTGTCCCACTCAAACTCTTATCCGATGTAGAGACATATTTCCGTGCTACGCTTTATGCTGAAACAGAAAGTGAAACCCCTGTTCAGGTCGCGCTATTCATTCAAGGCAATGATCTGAAAGATGTATCCCCACCAGATGAACTTACACGGTTAGTCGGTTATGACCCTACGACAAGAAACAGAATCAAGATCCTCAAGATATTTGACATTACTGCACGTGATCCAAAGAAACTTCAAACAATTAGGTTCCTTGTTAACCGAATTGCGAACATCGAATTTGCAGGAATTGCAATGGTAAAACCTGAAGATGGCGAACTACAAGCAAGACTTCAAATTCGTTCCATCACGTCGGTAGGACCGTTGGAGACCAGACCTAAATCACATCTCAAGATATTAGCCTGCACACCGGACATTCCTCAAGCAGAGCAGACTCGTGAAGTCCTAACACGACTGCTTCGCAAGGCATATCGCCGTCTCCCGACTGAAAATGAAGTGCAGCAGCTTGTTCAGTTTGTGGAATCTGTTCAAGCAGGCGGTGCTAAATGGGAAGCAGGTATTCAGCAGGCGATTAAAGTCATCCTCTGTTCACCCAAGTTCTTATTTCGATTGGAGTTAGATGACCGCCCACAAAGCGAAGATCCACGTCCGATTGATGAGTTTCAACTCGCTTCGCGGCTTTCCTACTTTTTATGGAGCAGTATCCCTGATGATGAACTCCTTGAACTGGCGGAGAAAAATTTACTGACCGCAAACCTTGAGGCACAGGTTAAGCGGATGCTGGCAGATCCAAAAGCAAGGGAATTGGCTACCAACTTCGGTGTACAATGGTTACAAATCCAACGGTTAGATACCGTTACACCCGATCCCAAACGTTTTCCTACCTTCAATCCCAAACTACGAAAAGCGATGTTAAAAGAAACGGAACTGTTTCTGGAATCAATCTTTCGTGAAGATCGGAGTATCCTCAATCTGCTTGATGCAGACTATACGTTTGTCAATCAACGTTTAGGGGGACATTATGAGATTTGGAGAGATGCACAAGGAGAACCAATTAAAGGTGACGCGTTTCGGCGGGTTCCATTGAAAAATCCCGCACGCGGTGGTATCCTGACGCAAGCCAGCGTCTTGACGGTAACCTCCAATCCAACCCGCACCTCACCTGTGAAAAGAGGACGTTGGGTTTTAGAACAGATACTTGGCTCACCGCCGCCACCACCACCGCCAGATGTCCCTGAATTGGAAGAAGACCATGATGCTATTACTGGAACCACATTGCGAGAACGACTTGAACAACACCGCGATGATCCGGCTTGTGCCAACTGTCACGCCAAAATGGATCCTATCGGATTTGCAATGGAAAACTACAACGCCATCGGCAAGTTCCGAACGAAAGATGGAGAGCAAGATATTGATTCAGCCGGACAATTACCAGATGGGACTTCGTTTGAGGGTATAACAGACTTAAAACAGATTCTTAAAAATAGAAAAACGCAGTTTGCCAGATGCTTAACAGAAAAGATGCTTATCTTTGCTTTAGGTAGAGGGTTAGAATATTATGACAAACCAACCGTTGACCGAATTGTCACTGAGCTTGAGGCTAACGATTACAGAAGTTCCGTTTTGATTACTGAAATTGTTAAAAGCGATCCGTTTCTGTTACGACGTGGTACAAAGGCTAATTGATAATGCGAATTATTAATGTTTTTCTCTTTACCATCTCAGTTTTTCTATTAGGTTGTTATACAGTTCATTTAGAGACATTTAGTGATGATCCGATTTTAAAACTCAAACAAAAATATTCTGTGTATTTAGACGTTACGTGGACGACAAAACAAGCGGGTTCGCTTTTAAATATTTTTGAATCCTTCTCTACAGACCGAAATTTCCACCCCTCTATATGGAAGATAAGCAGCGATTTAGAAGAAGATATTACCATAGAATTTCAAAACAGTTTGAAATCCGTTACTATCAGTAGTGATGTTTTTCCAGTTGAAGGCTCTCAACAGATGTTGTTGCCGGAGAAACGTTTATTTTTCGCTGCTGTTCAATTCATAACGGAAAATGGAACAAATACTGAGGCAATGAAACTGATACTAAAAGAGCGGTATGGCATTAGTGTAGATATACCGTCTTATGCCCAACTAACGCAACGCGTCACACAGGAAACAGCAGAACATTATTCAGATTTTGAAAATGAAGACCTGATGATCTTCATATCAATACTTGAGGAATTCCCGAAAGCACTACATAAAATTCCTGAATTAAGATATGTGGTACGTAGAATTGATGATAAGATAAGAGCACCTGGTATAGCATGGACAAGTGAAGGTTATATTGAACTTTCACAAACCCTTTTTACTCGTGATTTTCCAGATGATACTCGCCGCTTAATTGCGCACGAGAAATCACATTTTTTATGGACGTGTCTATTTTCTGACCAGCTTAAACGAGATTGGGCAGAACTTGGCGGATGGCAAAAAGACTCAAAAAGTGAATCGGGTTGGTCAACTACTAAAAATAGAGAAGAATTTGTAACGGATTATGCTTATGAAAAGAATCCGAACGAGGATTTAGCGGAAAGTATCGGATATTATCTCGTATATCCGGATAAACTTCGTTCCTGCTCCTCTGCGAAATATGACTTCATTCATAATCGGATTATGCTTATGTATGGTCAACGTTATATTTCGTCAGATCTAACGCAGAACAATTCGGTCTCCGGTAAATTTGGCCATTTGCTGAGGTATTAATTTGACAAAAACACTGGATGTTTGGTAAACTATGGTAGATTGTAGAATTTTCTGGACGCTCTGCGCGAGCGAGGTTAGAAAACCTCACCTACCGAGGGTGGGAAGTGTCTATTTTTTTAATCACCATAGACATTAACGATGGATATGCTTATGAAGACTTCAAAACAATTGTCACGTCGATCATTTTTACGCGGACTTGGTGTGAGTGTCGCGCTGCCTTGTATCGGTGCGATGGGTCCACTGGCATCTTGGGCAGATACATTTGCAGACGGCAAAGTCGTAAAACGTTACCCGGACCCAGCAGTAGAAGTCCTTGATCCGCGTTTTGCAAAATACAAAATCGGAAACGCTGTTGTGGAACGGTTGTGGACAGGTGCGCGGTGGTCCGAAGGTCCTGTTTGGTTCGGCGATGGCGGATTTCTTCTCTGGAGCGATATTCCAAACAACCGAATTCTGAAATGGCAAGAAGCCACTGGTAAAGTAAGCGTCTACCGCAAACCGTCTAACTATACCAACGGTCATACGCGGGACAGACAAGGCAGACTCATCAGTTGCGAACACGGTACACGGCGCGTCACACGAACCGAATATGATGGAACGATTACTGTACTGATTGACAACTTTGAGGGAAAACGGTTCAATGCACCAAATGATGTCGTAGTCCATCCCGATGGACATATCTGGTTTACCGATCCTGGATACGGGATCATGTTCAATTACGAAGGCCATAAAGCTGAATTTGAACTACCGACTTCCGTTTATCGCCTCAATCCAGATACAGGAAAAGCCACAGTTGTAACGAGTGAACCGGAAAAACCGAATGGGATATGCTTCTCACCAAACTACGATAAACTCTATGTTGCCGATACAGGCACACCAAAAAACATCGTTGTCTTTGATGTCGTGGACGGTGAACGGTTAAGTAAAAAACAGGTGTTTTATGAGACAGCACCTGGCAACGCTGATGGGCTGCGGTGTGATACTGATGGAAATGTGTGGGCAGGTGCAGGTTGGGTCGGTGAAGGCTACGATGGGGTGCATATCTTCGCACCTGATGGAACGCTTATCGGAAAGATTCATCTGCCAGAGATCTGTTCCAATATCTGCTTCGGTGGCGTTAAAAGGAATAGACTCTTTATGACAGCGAGTCAATCTCTCTACTCGGTTTATGTTGAAGCACAAGGAGCACCACTTTTTTAATTTATTAGATTTCGTTATGTAGCATTAAAAATTTTAAGTATTTACTGCCAGCAATTAGTCATATAATACCAATTCTATGAATTATTTTCTCTTTTGAAAAAATGTAAGAGGCGCAATAAATTGCGCGACTACGGACGGCTTATTTCTTTAAGAGAAGTTATTTTTGGAAATAGTATAACTTAAATCGGAGCACTTATCGGCAATATCCATATTTTTCAGATTTTACTATAGTTGCAAATTATCACAAATTGAATTATAATATAACATCAACTCCGTACAAATTCACAGATTATAATTGTGATCTGTTTCGCAAATGAAACAGGACAAAGGAGTAAAAGATACACTTATGAAAAAATCAAAACAACTTTCACGTAGAACATTTTTACGCGGGTTAGGTGTCAGCATAGCACTACCGTGGTTAGAATCGATGGGTCCACTCACAAGTTGGGCAACCGCAGCCACGAAAGGTGTAACAGAACAAGTAACACCGAATCGGATGGCATTCCTCTATGTTCCCAATGGGAAAATCATGGAGAATTGGACACCGAAACAGGTAGGGACAAGTTATGAACTCACGGACATCTTAAAACCGCTTGTAAACGTAAAAGAAAAAATGTTGGTCCTCAGTGGGTTGACAGCCGATAAAGCACGCGCCAATGGTGATGGCGGAGGCGATCATGCCAGAGCAATGGCGGCGTTCCTCACAGGCGCACAGCCGCGCAAAACGAGCGGTACGGATATTCACGCAGGTATTTCTGTCGACCAAGCCGCAGCATCACATATCGGCGATCAAACACGGTTACCTTCACTTGAACTTGGCATTGATCCCGGTTACAGAGCCGGCAATTGCGACTCCGGTTATAGCTGCGTCTATTCAGCAACGATGGCATGGAAGTCTGCAACCCAACCGCTTCCGAAAGAGGTTAATCCGAAACTCGCTTTTGAACGCCTATTTTCTACCGAGCCTAACACTGAAAAACTACAACGCGATGAAGAACGAAAAAGTATTCTTGACTTTGTTAGACAGGATTCAAAAGACCTGATTCGACAGGTCAGCGGAAACGATGCGCGAAAACTTGATGAATACTTCTCTGCTATTCGCGACATTGAGATGAGAATAGAATCGGCAGAAAAGTTCCCACCAATCGAAAATCCTGATTACACTGCACCAGAGAAAATTCCGGCAGATTTCCAAGAGCATGTTCACCTGATGTTGGACCTGATTGCTCTTGCATTCCAAACAGATGTAACCCGAATTGTGACCTTTACGTTAGCAAATGAAGGTAGTAACAAGACATATCCGACTATCAATATTACTGATGGACACCATAATTTATCGCATCATGGTGGAGATAAAGCAAAAATAGAGAAAATTCGGAAAATAGACATTTTGCATACACAGCAGCTTGCATACCTACTGGAAAAACTTGACTCCATTCCTGAAGGGGAAGGAACACTACTTGACCATTCTATGATTTTATACGGTAGTGGAAATTCTGATGGCAATCGCCATAGCCATCACGATCTTCCAATTCTATTAGCTGGTCAAGGGTGTGGCACGATTAAGAGTGGACGACATATCCAATATCCAAAGGAAACGCCGCTCAATAATCTTTGGTTGTCTATGCTTAATCGAATGGATGTTAATTTGCAGCAATTAGGGGATAGTACAGGGAGTTTAGAAGGGTTATCTTAATCCTACCTATAAGATATCAATTTACAACCTCTCTCTTGTGGGAGGGCTTTGCAAGCCCGATGTAGTGATTGTATCGAAATCAACGCCTCATACCGTATGGCATTTGTCCAAATCAACACAGCGTGCGCGTGTGGCACGCTGCGGAGTTGAAAACCCCTCCTACAAGAAAGTTTCGCAATGAATTGCACGACTACAAACGCGGCTATTTCAAATTTTTCTTCCCGTACCCACCACCTCCAGGCGTTTCAATCTGAATAATATCGCCTTCTTTAATGGAAAAGGTGGCTTTGCCAGCGACAGGCTGTTCCTTACCATCACGGATTAGGACGTTACGTCCCAATTGCCCTTTTTCACCACCTTGCAAGCCATAGGGTTGAAACACTCGGCGTTCCGATAAGATTGTAATCTCCGCGTCTGTCAAAAGTCGTAGAGATCGCACAATTCCTGCCCCACCTTGAAATTCACCTGCCCCGCCATTTCCACGTCGGATCGCATACTGCTCCACCTGCATCGGATAACTTGTCTCAATTGCTTCTATCGGAGTATTCATCGTATTTGTCATGTGAGTATGAATGGCGTCAATTCCGTCACAGTTGGGGCGCGCTCCCATACCACCAGCGATGGTTTCATAGTAAGTAAAATCTTTTCCGCGTAAAACATCATACCCGCCTACAGTGAGATTACTCATAGACCCACAACTCGCGGCAGGAATTCGGTTTGGACAAGCTTTTGCTAATGCCCCGAAAAGCACGTCAACAATTCGTTGAGAAGTCTCAACGTTTCCACCGGCGACCGCCGCAGGGAATTTTGCATTGATTACACTACCTTCAGGTGCAATAATTTGAATTGGTTCCAGACACCCAGCATTGGAGGAGACATCTTCACCTGCAATACATCGGAACGTGTAAAAAACAGCTGAGACTGTGATGGCGTAAATAGCATTAACTGAACCTCGTACCTGTCCCGATGTGCCTGTAAAATCTACGATTGCGGTCCCGTCTTTAATTTCTATGGCAACACGGATTTCAATCGGTTCGTCAGTAATAGCATCATTATCAAGGAAATCTGAAAATGTATAAATGCCATCAGGAATTTCTCGTAAGAACGACCGTACCATCCGACCGGAATATGCACAGAGTTCCTGCATATACGCCTCAATTCCCGACATGCCGTATTTGGTTGCAATCTCTTGTAATCGACGTTCACCGATGCGATTTGCGGCAAGTTGTGCCTCCATGTCGCCACGTCGTTCCGTTGGCGTTCGGACATTCGCGAGAATTAGTTCCCACAGATCGCTGTCCAGTTCTCCAGCTCGGACAAGTTTCACTGGTGGAATGCGGATACCTTCCTGAATTACACTTGTTGCAAGGGGCATGGAGCCTGGAGTCATACCACCGACATCTGCATGATGTGCACGGTTTGCTACAAAAAAGTTCGGACGATTCGTTGACTTTTCTCCGAAAACAGGTGCTACCAAAGTAATATCTGGCAGGTGTGTTCCCCCGCGATATGGATCATTTAGCACAACCATGTCACCGGGTGCCATTTCGGTATGCTCAATTGCTGCTAATACCGAAAGCGGCATTGATCCCAGATGGACAGGAATATGTGCGGCTTGTGCTACCATCTGTCCTGAAGCATCAAAAACCGCACATGAAAAATCGAGACGTTCCTTGATGTTCGGTGAAAAGGCAGTACGTTGCAGCGTAACACCCATTTCCTCTGAAACTGAGGTGAGTATGTTCTTATAAAGTTCTAATTTGATAGGGTCAAAGTTCATAAGATATGGTATCGCTTGATGTTTGGGTTGAGATAATTTTGTATTCAGAAGTTGGTTGCATTTTAACATTTTCTTTTGTAATATACAAGAAAAACCATTAGAACACAGAGGACATGGTCGCGAGCTGGAGCTCGCTCCTACAGGAAGAAACTATTGGAAAATTCAATGACCCTGATTAGAACAGAGGAAAAGATGAAAAAAGTTAATATTGCTTTAATCGGTGCAGGCGGGATGGCAAATGGTGTTCACTACCCATCTCTCGCGGAATGTGAAGATGTCCATCTTGTCGGATTGTGTGATCTGGTAGAGGCGAAACTTCACGCCACAGCAGAAAGGTTTCAGATAGAACAGACCTTTACGGACTATAAGAAAATGCTTGACGAAACAAATCCTGATGCTGTTTATATTTTGATGCCGCCACAACACTTGTTCCCGCTTGTTATCCATTGCTTGTCGCAGAAACACCATGTATTTATTGAGAAACCACCAGGCATAACACTTCATCAAACAAAGGAAATGGCTTTAGCAGCTGAAAAGCACGACTGCAAAACGATGGTAGGGTTCAACCGGCGATTTATTCCACTGATGCAAAAAGTCAAAGCGATAGTTGAAGAAAACGGGCCGATTATCCAATGCATGTCTACCTTCCACAAAAATTCCGCAAACGCGCTCTATTATGACGGAGTCATAGATGTTTTAACTTGTGATGCAATTCATGCTGTGGACGCACTCCGTTGGCTTGGCGGTGGCGAGATTCAAGCTGTTGCAAGCGACATCAATTCCTTCTATTCCGATCGCGAGAACAGTTTCAACGCACTTGTCAAGTTTACGAGTGGTGCCTCCGGATATCTCTGCACAAATTGGGCTGTCGGCGGACGTATCCACACTTTTGAAATGCACGCACACGGAATTTCTGCTTACATTAACCCAGATGCTGGTGGAAGCGCAATACTTCACACTCCTGACGGAATAACTGAAATTACACCTGAGGAAGCTGCCGATTCTGACGCAACTCACAAAACTTATGGATTTTATGGAGAAAGTCTACATTTTGTGGATTGTATTCAGCAAAACCAACAACCATTAACATGTTTTGCTGATGCGGTCAAAACAATGGAACTCGTTGAAGCCATTTACCAGAATAGAATCTAACGGTGTATCCATATTACAAATTTTACATTGAAATCGTCCGTCTAATGTGGTATAATTTTGTGATGTGGAATTCCTTAACATGTATGAAAGAACGAATTCTACGCAGAAATCAAAAGTATAAGTGAGGGAATAGATTTCAATGAAGCGTATAAAAATTCCCGGAGTTGACCAAGAAATTTCACAACTGATTCTGGGAACTATGATGTATTCACCTGCAAGTTTCGACCACAGCACCGAGATGCTTGATACATTCTTTGAAGTAGGTGGAAATGCTTTGGACACGGCGCACATCTATGGAGGCGGGAATAGTCAAAAGTTAATCGGTCTTTGGATGCAGGAACGTGGAAATAGAGACGAGGTATTCTTAATAGATAAAGGAGGACACCCACAAGGCGGTGTTCCACGCCGCGTTTCACCAGAATACGTTAAACAAGACCTTGACGAAAATCTCGTACGTCTCCAGACAGATTATATTGATCTTTATATGCTTCACAGAGACGATGTAGAGATTCCGGTTAGCACAATAATTGATTATTTGAATGAAGAGATAGATGCAGGGCGTATCCGAGCCATCGCCGCTTCTAACTGGGAACCCCAGCGTATTATTGAAGCAAATACATACGCCGAAGAACACGGGTTAAGCGGGTTCGTTGCATGTAGTAACAACATCAGCCTCGCGGTCCCAATGGAACCGATGTGGGGTGGATGTGTTTGCGTTGATGATGACGCACGCCGTTGGCATGTGGAGAATCAATTTCCGTTAATGCCATGGTCATCCCAAGCACGTGGGTTCTTCAGCGGTGCATTTACGCCTGAAAACAGAGATAACGGAGATATGGTGCGTGTCTATTACAACGAAGATAACTTTGAAAGGCTGGCACGCGCAAAACAATTAGGTGAAAAATACGGCTTTTCCGCCATTCAAGTCTCGCTTGCATATTGCATTAATCTTCCCTTTCCGATTTTTCCGATTGTTGGTCCAGCTAATTTAGTAGAGATGAAATCTTCCCTCGGCGCATTGAATCTTCAACTCTCCCACGATGAAATGGCGTGGCTAAACCTCAAAACAGAACAGACAAAGTTATAGACACCCTCTGTACTATAAAAACAGCTCACAATAAGTTAGGAGTAGGCGTATATTTATGCTGTCGCATATAAAATTCTATGGAAACAAAAATTTTTTACGCACTACTAATCCTTCAGTTTCTTTTTCCTTTCGGTGTTCTACATAATGTGTTTGGGCAAGAAAGCTGAGGCGCCTGAAGCAATCCCGCAATCCCACGTGGCGGGATGGGTGGAGTCAGTTTGACTTCAGATAGCAAAAGATTTCAAGCCTCTTTCAGCACGATGCGGTGGTTTGATGCACAAGGTGGACATCTTGAAGATGAAGGAGTTTTCATTAGTCTAAACGGAAACCGAAAAATAGACAAAGTCCCAGAGCATAGACATCATGTCGTCTTAAACGTTTATCGCTTTGATGTTGGGTTAAAATATCTACTCGGTTCTCAATGGATATTGGAAGCAAACCTCCCTTATGAATCCAAAGTTCAAGAAGCAACTATTGAGAAGATTGACGGTGTTGAATATACTCAAGAACAATGGGAAGCGATTGAAGAGAATGGGTTTATCCATCATCGCAATGAAACCTACACCGGTCTAACAGATTCAGAAGTTTTTCTTGGATATTATAGACTGGGTGTTTTGGCAGAGGGTGATTATTTTATGGGGCGTATCGGAACGTCGATTCCATTTGGAAAAACTGAGGATGACCCGTGGAAACTCGGAGAGAAGGGAGAGGAGCATCTACATATCCAATTTGGGACTGGAACTTTCAACCCTATCTTAGACCTACACTATAATCTGCCTATCTATAAGGGGTTAGCATCTCATACCAGTGTCCGCGCAAAATTACCTTTCTACGAGAACAGCAAAACATATCGTGGTTCAAATGAACTTACATATTCAGCAGGATTGAACTATCGCCTGAATAAATGGTTTTCTTTCCGATCAGGTTATCTTGGGATATATCAATCTTTTGCGCATTGGGATGGAGGAATAGACAAAAATACTGGACTTCTTTTTGGCATGGCATCGCTCGGCACATCTATTAAAACCCCATTCAATGTCCCATTATCACTTTCGTTTTTGTTACCATTGCATCAAAAAACACTATATGATGATAGTGACGCGTTTGTTGATGGTAAATATGAAGAAAGCGATGCGTTTGAATTTGGTCCGCTTGTCTCCTTAACAGCTTTATATTCATTTTAGGCTTTCACAATGATAATCCACGAGTGTACAAAAAGGTTTATAATAAAATAAATGGTAACACACAGCAGAGGGGTACAAATTTTTCAGGGTGTTATTAGCATTATTTTGGGCGTTGTCAGTATCCTCTTAGCTATTGTGTTGCAACGATCCGCATATCCGACTATGACTCTTATCACTTTTTTTATAGTTGGGTTGACCCTTATTTTTTCTGGAGACTACCTCATAAACCCTTTTGGTATGCCTGTAAATGCCTTCAAACAACAACTTCTCAGTGAGTTGTGCCTCATCGCTTATGGTGCTTTTTATGTGAATATTGGGATATCTCGACTGCTACAACCGCTCTTGATATTAAACATCTCACAGATATTACACCCTGTTTGGATACGGCGGGGTATAAGCAGCATAGGCATTCTCTTAATCATCGGTGGTATTTACGGCATCTTAAGTTTGCTAAAAGACTTGCACACAGAGGCCTCTGAATAAGTGGTGTAAGGATACCTTCAATACTACATTTTACCGGGCTATAATAACTGCATAGCGAAGTGTTGTCTCCCCAACGTTTCGTATGCCGTGTAAAACTTGGCAATCAACATGCACGGCTTCGTTGTCACTGACACGGTGTGTTTGTTCTCCGAATAAGACTTCGCCTTTCCCAGAAAAAACATAGAAAATTTCTTGTCCGTCGTGTGTATGTGGTGGATGTGCACGTTGCCCCGGTCCAACTTCGGAGATGTGTAGATGGAGTTGTTCCGTGTCTGCCCCGGTTTCAAAAACAAACCGATCAATACCCTTGATGTCAGTTCTTACTGTTTCTGCCATTGCAAACCTCCTTTTTTTACACTATTCTATCACACCCCTTAAAACCTTTCAAGTTGAAAAGTCTCTCTGGGTGTGTAAAGTTTTTGGCATGAATATCACGCTGCTTTTGTGTTTGTATACCAATAATTATTCCATGCTTCATTTT
>JAGWBU010000127.1 GCA_021295735.1 Candidatus Poribacteria bacterium
GTAAGCAGATATATTTTTACCAAACAGACGGTAATACCTACGCTGCAAGCGCATAATATGCACATGTATCTGGTGCATGTCGTCAAGCAGGTTGCCAAGTTTGTGTGTGTTCTTTTGATTTTGTATCTTATATTTATAGGTTTTTCTCATGATATGCCGTTTCTGTGAAGAGTCCGTTTCCCATTGTAGTGGTGTGGCAGCTGCTACAACAACTACCACTGAACGGTCTAATTAGTATATCAGGGTTTCATTTCAATGTCAAGGTTTTTTCCTGTCTACATCCCACAAGCTAAAGCATGGGGATTTGACGGGAAGAGCGTTAAATACTGTGAACAGTCGAGGTTAGAAGACCTCGACTACCTATTAATGTAAGAGGCGCAATGAATTGCGCGACTACAAACACTACAAATCCTAAGAAAATGTCCACTCAATTTTATAATCCACTATAGTATCGCGAACTATTCAACATCCTTTGCACAACGAAATCCAAGTGCACCAATCCCCGCATAAGCAGGACTATCCCCATAGCGATTTGCGGCGCGTAACCACTCTGGATTACCGTTCCATCCACTGCCACGTAGGACACGATCAGTTACAAGATTCTTAAAGTCGTTTACAATTTCCGCAACGTTGTCAGCACCAGCAACAGGATTTCGCTTTGGAGAATTTGCATAGAAGTCGCTCTGATATGCGTCTAAACACCACTCCCACACATTCCCTGCCATGTCATAAACGCCGTAGTCATTCGGAAGGTATTTACCAACAGGTGTTGTATGTCCGATATTTTTACCGTAGTTGGCTCTTGTCCCGTTAATCGTATTACCCCACGGATATTTTTTCCCTTTTAGTCCACCGCGCGCTGCCTTCTCCCATTCCGCTTCTGTCGGTAGACGTTTATCTACCCATACTGCGTAAGCCATTGCCGCATACCAACTGACGTAACGCACTGGATGCTCACCTTCCTCGTCAGGATAATTATTGCCATTCCAATCGTGCAGATAATTGCCATTTTGGAATTTTTCATCAATGCGGTTTTTCTGCCATTCAGGGTTAGCAAGAACAAAGTCCTTAAATTGTGCGTTGGTTACTTCATTTTCATCAATATAAAAAGCATCAATATAAACGGCATGCTCCGGTTGTTCATCGTTATCAGCGTCACCATCTTCACTTCCCATCTGAAATTCTCCTTCAGGTATCAGCACCATCCCTTCAGGTGCAACGGGTTCAAGTTCAGGGATCTGCTCAGGCTCAACGTCAAGCGGTTCGGAAGTGCCTACTATGTATGTTAAATCTCGGGTTCCACCCTCCCAAGTAAGTGTCAAGGTAAATTGCCCTTGTTGGAATGGTCCTGTAATTGTGACTGTTGCGCCAGATGTTGTGGCGGCACCTACATTCACTTCCACACTGCCAGGGTCTTTGTCAAAAGTCACGGTAATAGTGCTATTCGCAGCAATTGTGCTACCGGGTGTTGGGTTTGCACGCATCAAGTGGGCAGCTTCAACGTCATCATCTTCAGCACGTTCTCCACAACCAACCATATAAACAGCGAGTATTCCTACTACTATGAGAGTAAAAAACTTTAGCAAAGTTTTCATAGTTTCTCCTATAAATATATTTTCAAGACAAATCTATGCCTTTTCACCAACATGAATTGCAACGATGCCTAACGTTTTCCGAAAATACTGGACATCTGTCAATCCGCACTGCTCCATAACTACTTTCAATGCATCACAATTCGGAAACTGCATGACGGAACGGGGAAGATAACCGTACGCATCGTCTTTGCTGCGCGAAATGCAATTGCCTATAAAAGGTAAAATCTTTGTAAAATAGAAATAGTAGAGACTACGAAATACCGGATTGACAGGCTGCGTAAATTCTAATATGGCAATTCTACCACCCGGTACAGCGACTCTTGTCATCTCTTGGATGCCCAATTCAAGGTCGGAAACGTTTCGGATACCAAAACCGACAGAGACAATGTCAAAAGTGTTGTCTGAAAACGGGAGGGTGAGCGTATCCGCTTCAATCGGGACAAAGGCGTGCGTCCGATCCTGCCGTTCTACCTTTTGCTTACCGACAACTAACATCTCAAAGCAGAAATCAGAACCGATCACTGAACCATCCGCACCTATTTTATCGGCATACGCAAGTGCAAGTTCACCTGTACCTGTGCAAACATCAAGCACCTTGCTTGTTGGGGTTACACTGCTCGCTTTGACTGTTTCCCTTCGCCATCCCCGATCAAATCGGAGACTCAACAACGAGTTGAGAAAATCGTAGTGACGTGCAATGGCTGAAAATAGGTTTTTTATACGGTGCGCGTGCATAATAGTTTTTAACTGAGTCTGCTAACCACAAATCTGAGAGTAAATGTCCGAGGCGCAATGAATTGCGCGACTACAAACGCGTGAGTCTGCTAACCACAAATCTGAGAGTAAATGTCCGAGGCGCAATGAATTGCGCGACTACAAACGCGTTTTTGTTAACAAAAAGCAATTATTCAGAAATGGTATTACATTCTTAACTCTGCACCAAGTTCTTGATTCAGTCGTTTGACAACCTTGTCGTGGAGATCGTTAACCGCTTTATCCGTCAAGGTTTCAGTTGCAGAGTGATATGTGATCGTGTAAGCAAGACTCTTTTTACCTTCCGGCACCTGATCCCCAACGTATACGTCAAAGAGTCGGACCGATTCAACCAATTCTCCCCCTGTGGAATAGATAAACGCTATCGGCACATCCGACTGCATATTTTTATCTACAACAATGGCGAGATCACGTAGCACGCTGGGATAGATTGGGATCGGTTCAAAACGTTTGGAAAAATCGGCTGCGCCCGCTAATGCTTCAAGGTCAAGTTCAAAGAGATACGCTTTGTAAGGCAACTCATAACTTTCCAGCACTTTCGGGTGTGCCTCTCCAAGGATACCGATGCGTTTTTTATCCAACAACACCTCTGCGTTACGACCTGGGTGGAAAGTTGGATCTTCCGTTTTCTTAAACGAATAATCGGTAATACCGCAGACTTCAAGCATACTTTCAACAATACCCTTAACGTCAAAGAAGTCTGGATGACGATACGGATTGCCGTAGACACCACCGCCAATCTCCCCTGCAAGGATACCAGCAATGCGTTCTGGCTCTTTGCCTTGGATGAACACGGTAGACAGTTCAAAGAATGCAATATTATTTATCTGATGATTGTGATTGTGCTGTGCATTATTAAGCAGACTCGGCAACAACGTAGTGCGAAGTACTGACATCTCTGGACTCAACGGGTTTTTCAGTTGTAGTGCTTGGCGAAGCGGATTGCCTGCTGTTAACCGTATCCTATCAAAACAGTTTGGATGGCTGAAACTATAATTGATAGCCTCCATCATGCCGGATCCAAGTAGGAAATGCTTTGTCCGTTTACGAACTTCTGCTGAGATGTTTGGCACGGGAATAGGAATGTCGCCCTTTGGTAGCGTTGTCGGGATGTTATCATAACCGTGGACACGTGCAATTTCTTCAATCAGATCAATTTCACGTGTAATATCTGATCGGAACGATGGGACGGTGACCTGATAGACATTTTCCTCTGATTGTAATGCTTCCACACCAAACCCTAACCGACTTAAAATCTGTTCTATTTCAGTTGCTTCAAGTTCGGTTCCTAATATGAAATTGACACGTTCAGCACGAAGTTGAATCTGTAGTAGTTCACTTTTACCCGGATAGACATCGATAATACCTTTACAGACGGTGCCGCCTGCTAATTCCACAATCATTTGTGCTGCACGGTCAAGCGCGGGAATAACAGCCTCCGGATCCGCACCACGTTCAAATCTATATGATGCCTCAGTGTGTATTCCCAATGCTTTTGCGGTTGCTCGGACGCTTGACGGTTGGAAATTGGCGCTTTCCAGTAGCACATCACATGTTGTCTCAGTGATTTCAGAGTCATAGCCACCCATAATCCCTGCAAGTGCCACAGGCTTTTCTGCATCTGCGATAACTAACATATCGGGAGTCAGGTTGCGTTCCTCTTCATCAAGCGTTGTAATCTGTTCGCCTTCTGCTGCACAGCGCACGACAATACGATTTTCAGCAAGTTTGTGATAATCAAAGGCGTGCAGCGGTTGCCCATATTCCATCAAGACAAAGTTAGTAACATCCACGATATTGTTAATAACACCTACACCGATAGATTCAAGCCGCTGTTTTAGCCATGTAGGCGATTCCCCGATCTTAACACCACGGATTACACGCGCTGCATAACGTGGGCACAATTCAGGCGCATCAATTGTTACGGATGTCCGTTTGTTTATGTCCGCTTCACTTTCTTGTAGGTCTATTTGAGACAATTTCAAGTCGTTACCTGTTTCAGCGCGTATTTCGCGGGCAACACCTATCATACTGAGACAATCCGGACGGTTCGGTGTTATCTCTAATTCAAATACCACATCGTCTAAACCTAACGCTTCAGTAAGTGACGAGCCAATGGATAAATCAGAAGATAATTCCATGAGTCCTGCGGCTTCATCAGACTTAGAATATGCGCTTGCAAGCTGCGCCGCTAAACCCAACTCTTTCTCTGAACAGAGCATACCGTGCGATTCTTCTCCACGCAATTTAGCACGTTTGATTGTAATACCGGTCAGTAATTCTGTGCCGATTGTTGCAACAGGTGCAAACATTCCTTCACACACATTCGGCGCACCGCAAACAATCTGAAGTGCGTCCGTCTCACCTATATCTACCTGACAAAGCACAAGTTTATCTGCATTTGGATGTGGTCTGATGGAAGTTACTTTGCCGACAACTACGCCTTCTAACGCTGCGCCGAGCTGTTTGACAGATTCAACTTCAATGCCTAACATCGTTAATCTTTCCGCGAGTTGATCTGGAGAAAAATCAAAATCGATATAGGTCTTTAGCCAATTTAGGGTTACGTTCATAGATAAGTCCTTAAAAATCGGGGTTACAAACCCCTCCTACAAGAATGCCCGCTACTATTAAAACTGCTGCAAGAAACGGAGATCGTTTTCATAGAAGGTACGGATATCCGGTATGCGGAACTGGAGGTTTGCAATTCGCTCTACCCCCATACCAAAAGCAAAACCAGTAACCTCCTCTGGGTCATAGTTAACAGCACGGAACACTTCTGGGTCAACAGCACCTGCGCCCAAGATTTCAATCCAACCGGTGTGTCCGCAACTGCGACACCCCTTACCACGACACACAGTACAAGAAATATCAGCCTCCGCACTCGGTTCTGTAAAAGGGAAAAAGTGTGGACGGAAACGCATCTGTGTCTGATCACCAAACATCTGCCGCGCAAAGGATACCAACATGCCCTTCAATTCGCTGAAGGTAACATGCCTATCCACAAGCAGTCCTTCGACTTGATGAAACATTGGTGTATGGGAGACATCGTAATCTACACGATACGCCTTCCCCGGCACAATAATACGTACTGGCGGTTTCTGGTTCTCCATCACGCGAATTTGGACAGGAGAAGTATGGGTGCGCAACAGATGTCCGTCCGTTAAGTAGAATGTATCATGTAAATCGCGCGCGGGATGGTCGGGAGGTGTATTGAGTGCGTCAAAATTGTAATGTTCCGTCTCAACTTCCGGTCCTGTCACAATCTGAAAACCCATTTGCATGAAGATCGCTTCAATCCGTTCCAACGTTTGCATCACCGGATGCGCTTTCCCATACGCAGGTTTTCGTCCGGGAAGTGTTATGTCAATTGATTCTGCCTCAAGTTGCAGTTCCTGTTGTTGGCTATCCAGTACGTTCTTTGTTTCTTCAAACGCTTCGGTTAGCGTGGTTCGCACATCGTTAGCAAGTTTTCCAATTATCGGACGCTCCTCATTCGAAAGTTGTCCCATTCCTTTCATAACATCTGTCAACTTTCCCTTGCGTCCAAAATATGTTATTTTGAGCGATTCAAGCGCGTCTGAAGATTTTACTGCTTTCAAAGCCTCAAGAGCTTCTGCTTGAATCGCTTCTAATTCTGTTTTCATAGTTGCCTCTTAAAAAAATAACACCCATCACTTCGCTCCATAAAGGTTAATTCCTTATGGGGACGAAAGCGATAGGCATCTACTTCCGCGGTACCACCCCGCTTGACAGATTGTGAAATCTGTCCGCTTCATTATTTTTTATCGGCTCCAGAATGAAATTCGGCAGTTGCTCTCAAAACCGCGCTTCCAACCGATGGCGTGGTCTCTCTTGTTGAGAGGTCTCAACGGCTTACTGTGTCCCTTCATCACCTTCTAATAATGTAATATCTAATTGGCAAATGTATCGGTATAACTTACCCTTTGGCAAGGGCGGCAAGTTGACCAAACCCTGCAGCATCATGCACAGCAATATCGGCAAGGACTTTCCTATCCAACTCAACACCAGCTGTTTTGAGTCCGTGCATAAAACGGCTATATGTAAGTCCGTGTAGTCTTGCGGCAGCATTAATACGCACAATCCAAAGTCGTCTAAAATCACGTTTTCGCGCACGTCTATGTGCATAAGCGTGATTCCAACCCTTCTCAACCGCCTCCATAGCGGTACGTCTCAAGTTGTTACGTCCACCGCGATACCCTTTGGAGTGCTTTAGTATCCGTTTCCGCCGTTTCCGACGGACATTCCCTGTTTTTACTCGTGCCATTCTGAACTCCTAATAAATTAGACGTTTCAAACGTTTTTCATTACTTGGATCTACCAGCGTGCTTTGTCTTAAACGACGCTTCCGTTTTGAGGATTTTGAGATAAAAAGGTGCCCCGCATACGCACGATTGCGGCGGATCTTCCCTTTTGCAGTAAATTTAAAACGTTTTGCTGCGCCCTTATGTGTTTTAATTTTCGGCATTACAATATCCTTCTGTTGATGGCTTATCTAACGAACTTTATTGGAGGTTTTTTCAGCGAAAGGTAGGCATAGACGCACAAAATCAACTTGGAGAATCGCTATCTCCACGCATACGATATTCTCTTTCAAAAAGCCATCAAATCGTAAGAGAACACGATTTGCCATATACCTGCAACAAAAACCTTTAGTTACGAAGATTTCGGCATCAAAAGCATGGACATAGTGCGTGTTTCCATCTTAGGTGGTTGTTCAACCTCTGCAATTTCAGCAACATCCTTTTCTAATCGAGCAAGCATGTTTCTGCCTAACTCCGTATGCAGCATCTCCCTACCTCGGAAACGTACTGTTGCTCTCACCTTCCATCCATTTTTCAAGAAGTCTTCAACGTGGCGCTTCTTGAATTGATAATCATGCTCGGCTGTATCAGGGCGGAATTGAATCTCTTTCAGAACGATCTTTGTTTGCTTCTTTCGAGCCTCTCGCTCACGTTTGTTCTTTTCGTACTGATACTTTCCATAGTCCATTATCTTACAAACGGGAGGGTCAGCATTCGGAGAAACTTCGACCAAGTCCAACCCGACTTCTTCAGCACGTTCCATCGCTTCGCGCGGAGTCATCACACCGATCTGCTTGTTTTCATGATCAATAAGCAAAATCTCTTTAGCTCGAATCTGATAATTCGAACGACTTTTTCTTTCCCGTGGTTTCTGCGTGCGTTTACCTCTATAGTGTATTTTTCACACCTCCAAGTTGTGGCTGGTTCTCAATTAGCGGTTGTGCAGGCTACAAATTAGTAAGGTTTTGTAAGCAAAATCAACATCCCTTTCCCACACATGGCTAAAATTCACCGAACATTATGTGTACTTGTATTACAATAAACCGTGCCTTACAAAATGCTAACACTTGCTAAAACAGTGTCGGAAATGTTTCGTTCAAATACTAATTTAAGATATTATAGCACATTTCTAACACAAATGCAAACTAAAAATAGCCAATCGTCCATAAAGTCCGTAAAATGATAATCCCACCCGCTAAACCACCAAATATGATGATAAGACTGATGTTGATTATTAAAGCGTGTCGAAAGATTCGTTCTGCTAATTCCGGTTGTTCCTTTACCCATGTCCGTGCCAAGTTGAAGGTGAGGACAACGCTAATTAGACTCAGGATTGCTGCCCCTAAAAACGCTAAGAGAATCCCTTTAAAGTCTACCATCTCCATCGTATCTGGGATTGAACCGTATTGTGAATAACGTTGGATGACAACGATTAAGATACCCACCAAAATGACAATAAATCCGATGAATACGATTACGGCTTTTTTAAAGGCATTTCCCATTTTCTGCTAAACTCTTTTGGACTATAGACTGATTTATGGTAATTTTAACATATTTGTGGTGTAATGGCAAGATTTGTTGTTCTAAAGGGGTGTGTAAAGTTTTTGTAGAAATCCGCCTCTACAGTGGAAAACGCCGCGTAATCATTGCAAATTGAACCTATATAACCAAATATTTACACACCCATTGCTTGGGGTGTGTAAAGTTTTTGGCATGAAATTGAAATGAATGGAGTTCTTGTAGAAAATGTATATAAATGGTATCCTACCCT
>JAGWBU010000128.1:0-9860 GCA_021295735.1 Candidatus Poribacteria bacterium
ATAGTATGATATATTATACCACATTGTGATTAGATTGAAAAGTATATTTTAAATCAAAACTTTCGCCGTCTACATCCCTACCTAAAGGCAGGGGGTTTGACGGGGAGTGCTAATTTCGAGTTTTCCATTATCGTAAGAGTACTCTGCACCATACTTTGCTCGGACACTTCTATAGAGCACTTCATCGTCCCGTACGAAGTCATTTTTATCCATCAAACAACCATTCCCAAAGCATTTGATAATCAGCACGACTTAGGAAATCTACGTGCATTTCTGTATCAATATTTGTTCCCCAGACCTGTATATACTCAGCTTCATTTTCTCCAATTTGAATATGTAATCTTCGGTTTTCGCCGGACCATTCTACAGTTACATTGCCATCTTCATCGCTGGAAATGAACGGTGTATGCCACGGATGTCCGGCAGAAATAATAGAATCGAACAACTCTCGTATAAGATTCTCTGCACGAACTAAGGTTAACTTGGTTGGTTTTTTTGAATCGTATCCATCCCAGTTATCTTCGCGTTGCGCTAATGCATCAAACCGTTCTGATAGTTTTCGTTCATATTTCTTAGAGTTCATAGGGCAAAATTCCTTTGGAAATATTTTGTACAGTCTTCAGAAAAAATAATATCACGGGGTCAAGCACAACCATCTGTACATAAACTTAGGAATCAAATCGTTGGAAAAAACCGACTACCCTGGATCCTCTCATAAACTGACACTGATGATATTTTACCACATCGCAGCAAAATTAAAAACCTAATTTAATTTGTCGTAACCTGTTCATTTTATTCAAAAAGTTCCGCCACTGCACACGAAAACCCCTCAACAACATCCTCACCTAACAATCTATCTTTACAGTTTAGCAGTGTAAAGTTCGTTTCAGAACGATAAACCATGACTGTCTTCGCAATCGGTTCAATAACCCAGACAAGCCGTGTCCCTGCCTTCAGATAAGCTAACGCCTTTTCGGTAACATCGTAATGCAAATCTGACGGTGAGACAACCTCAATTGCTAAATCTGGAGGAACAGTTGACCCTATATACTTATTTTCTGGCAACCTGGCCGTTGAAAGATACGCAACATCCGGTTTTACCACCCGATCATCTAATTGAAATGTTGTTTCATTGGTAAACAAATACCCTAACTTATTCTCACGAATATACGTGCCTAATGGTAAAATAATGTTCATACCCACCTTACCATGGACAATTGCTGCAGCTGCCATTGGCACTAATTCTCCTTTTACATATTCATAACCCTCTAAATCGTTTTCAAGAAATTCCTTCATAGTCATCGTACCAGGCGGCGATATTTTTTGCACAGATTCAGGGTTTGTTTGCGAATTAAGCATCAGATTCCTCCTATATTATAACCCAAGTTGCTACCGATTTCGTAAATTCTCTTGTAGGAGGGGTTTCTAACCCCGATTTAGAACAAAAGACATCCAGAATCAACGAAAAACCCTTGTTTTTTAGGAAAAACATCGTCTTTTTGTTCAAAATTTTGTAAGTTGATAACGAAAAATCGACGGACTATTTCTTCTGATTTGAGAGAAGTTTTATAACCTCAGCTCTACCTTTTTTGACCTTTTGCTCATCTACTTTCATCTGCAAAAGTCCAACCACAAACTCTGTTAAACCCCAGTCGATTTGTGCCACATCCATAGGTGTCATACCATCATCTTTCCGGATGTTGATATCCGCTCCCTTATCAAGAAGCAGTTTTACTGTTTCAGCGCGCCCAAGAAAAGCTGCACCATGCAACGCGGTCGAACCGTCTCTATGTCGATCATCGATCTTCGCGCCTTTTTCAAGAAGCAATTTCACCGCTTTCGTCTGTCCGCTTATGGCTGCCCATCCTAACGGAGGTATCCCGAATTGCGGATCAAGCGCGTTCAAATCCGAACCATTATCCAAAGCATTTTTGATAGCAGAAAGATTGCCATCCGCAGCTGCTTTCCACAAGTTATGTGATTGTGGAGCATTTTTCATCTTTCCAGTGAGAAGTCTCACAACCTTTGCTCTACCCGCTTTAACTTCTGCCTCATCCACCTCAATTTGAAGAAATCCTAATATCCCTTCTGTGATTCCCCAGTCAAGTGTCGCGCTGTCTATGGCGGAACCACCCTGATTATTTCGGACATTGGCGTCTACACCGTGCTCCAAGAGCAATTCTACTGCCTCAGCCCGTCCAAGGAATGCAGCGGAGTGTAACGCTGTGTTACCATCTCTATTTCGAGCATTGATATCCGCACCCTTCTCCAACAAGAAAGTCATAATCTCAGTGTGTCCCATCAGCGCAGCCGTGGATAACATAGGGTCCCCAAACTGCGGATTCCTTGCATTTACATCTGCCCCATCGGCTATTGCTTGCTTAACCACTTTGAGATCACCGATGAACACAGCTTCCCATACGTCGTTTGCGACTCCTTGTGGTTTTGAGGAGCGGTTGACATTGAGCATCTCTGCTATTTTGGCTCTACCCGCTTCAACCTCCTCCTGTTCCAATTCAATATCAAACATTCCTGTCATGAATTTAAGCATTCCCCATGGGACGTGCAAACCGCTTGCAGGAACACCACCACCACGATTCTTAGCGTTAACATCTGCCCCTTCTTTAATAAGAAGTCCAGCGATTTCGGCGCGCCCTAAAGATGCTGCAATATGCAAGGGTGTTCCCCCATCTTCCTGCCTTACGTTAACATCTGCGCCGAGTTGAAGAAGCAATTCAGCAGCCTTTGCGTGCCCCATCATAGTTGCCCATGATAAAGGGGATATGTTAGTCTCTGGAGAAAGTTCATCAATATCCGCACCTTCTGCAAGGTAACGCTTAATGCCATCAAGATCACCCGTCCTTGCTGCACCCCACAAATTGTCTTCCGGCAACTCAATAAACTGTCTCATAAACTTACTATCAAACCCATCAGGTCCCATAACGATTGGCGGGTTCGGTCTCCTTTTCCAAACAGGCATGCCACCAGCTATCTCAGCTAATACCTCACTTTTGCGGGTCCGGATAAAGTGGCGAGTCTCATCTAACTTTTCCAAAAAAGAGATGGTTTTTCCTCCATCCCACCTTTCTTTTTCTTGAAAGGAAAGTTGTGCGGGTATCATGTGGGGTTCAATCATCGCAGCTATTCTGTCCACTTCGGCAAGCAGCGTAACCTCATTCCAGTGATTTTCGAGAATATCCATCATCGTTTTTGCATACCGTTCTCTACCTTCCTCAAGCTGATAGAGCTTATGAGCGATTAAGCCTTGTGTTTTAACAGATTTCGGGGCAGACGAATTTCTTCCCATATTACGCATATCAAATTTAGTGAACAAAGCATCCGCACCCCACGGTAAGAAATGAAACTTGTCCGTCTCAGGATTTAGATACACAAAAAAGTTGTTATTGTTTCCAGAATACCCATCCCAGAAACCGAGTAACCCCTCCGTTGCCCAAAAGCGATAAAAACTATCTAAATCAACATGTTCGCTGATAGCTTGTTCAGTAACCGCATCATCTGCAAGAACATCAATCAACGTTTTTATTTTTTCTCTACCAGGTTCATCGTCTCCTCGCTTATGTTCAAAACTATTTTCCCACTCCTTGTAAAAATCAACAACTGAGCCTTCATAGGTTGTCCCTTTGTCATTTCCGAAAGCACGCTTGAGCAACGGGTTGCGCATGCTCTCAACATGGGAATATATCCCTAAATTTTTGCCGTTCACCGTCACCTTCACATAAGCGCAACGTGGGGCAGGCGAACCGATCGCGTTAAACAACGCATATCCCATAAACTGACTGACCTGAGTCACATCCTGCTGATTGTTGTTAAGCGTCAGGTTTGTCAATCCATCAATCTTACCCTTTTTGTCAACATGATTCAATTTGATTTTTAGCGATGGTCGCGTATGACTTTGAGAACCGATAAACCCTTTTTTACGGATACCAACCTTCGGGAACACCACGCCATCAATACTTACGCTTGCATCAACATAAGTATACGGATGCTCCGGCGGCTTAAATTGCCGAGACTCGTTCAGCACTTGAGCAAAATTCCGTGACTGAAACCGAATTTTGTTCCAATCCTGCTCCGAAACGGTGATTTGTACATCTAAAACCCGATCCGCTGGAAAAATATCGTCCAGAGTCAACTCCTTCGCGTGACTGCTGCAGACAGCAACTCCTAAACAGACAATCGTTGTTAAACATAATATCCATTTTGTCATTTTTATTCTCCTATTGTTATGTATTCCAGTATGTAATTAGTTTAGCACATTTCAGATTTTTGTGCTTGCTAAATTTGAGAAGTTGTGGTATCATGTAATTTAACTATTGTAAGAGTTTTCACAGGATTTCAATTCCTCTGTAGGAGCTACCTCCCGGTCGCGACCCTCAAATAAACTTATCATTGTCCTCAATTTTTTCTTTGACAAACACATATTATTATGTTATAATTATTTTAACAATTTAATTATGTGATCTATCCTCTCAATTTAACCTTAAGAAAAATTAACTCAAACAGTTAAAATTATCTTGACTTATTTAACATAGTATAGTACAACCTGTGTTATGAAAACAGATTACCATGAAATGCGCGATCCGATTCACGGGTTCATCAAAATATCTACACAAGAAAAGGAGTTGATTGACACAGAAGTGTTTCAACGTCTTCGTAGGATCCGACAATTGGCTATGGCGTTTTTGGTGTATCCGGGAGCATTACATACACGTTTTGATCATTCAATAGGTGTGATGCACATCGCTGCACGAATTTGCAACAAACTTCAAGAATCAGACCCTAAACGAATAGACGCAAAAGACATTGCTCTTGTGCGTTTAGCAGCGTTACTTCATGATATAGGACACGGACCTTTTAGTCATGTCTCGGAGCATCTATTGGATGAGTTCACATATGATAAAACCGATAAAGATAGGGTTCGCGAAAAGATACATGAAAAAATTACTGTAGACATTATTCAGACAGATCCAGAAATTAAAACTATTTTGTGTGATGAGGAACGAGATTTCGTGATTGAAATGATTGAAGGTAAGGAGAAGAAATGGGATTGGCGTCGGGATATCGTATCTAGCGAATTAGACGCGGATAAAATGGATTATCTCTTGCGCGATTCTTATTTTGCCGGAGTTAAATATGGACTATACGATTTAGAAAAAATAATTGAATCTTGTCTTATCACTGAACGTTCAAATACCCCTCTTGCCATAAGTAGCAAAGGTATTTATGCTCTTGAACAACTCTTGCTTGCTCGACATCACATGACACAGCAAGTCTACTGGCACCGGGTCAGTCTCATTTCTACAGAGATGATTATTCGTGGACTTACGCTCGCAATTATTTATGGGGGCAATGCAGAAATGAAACGACTTTACCAATACCCTCAAAAAAATGAGGAAGATTCCGATCAAAGTTATGAAATAAAGAAAAAAGATTTCATTCAAAATTATCTCAAATATCATGATGAAAAGGTAATAGATGTTTTGAAAAATGACTCTCAAGTGGACGTACCAGAAGAAGCTAGGGACATTTTCAATAGACTTTACAATAGAAACCTCTTTAAAATGGTTGCCGAAATTAAATTAAAAGATGAAAGGGATCCGATACTTCATTCACAGCTTGATGAAATGTTAACGGATAAGCAACAAAAACATCAACTTGAAGCAGATATCGCGAAATGTCTCGGCGTTGAAGCTACACATGTGATTGTTAGCAACCCTCCAATTCGGATACTAAATTATGGTGCTCCCATTGACAAATCAAGTACAGAAAAAATCATGGTTTATGACGAAGATCAAGAAGGTTTAAGAAGTATGATTGACTATATAAACGAACTATTTCTTATCAGACCGTCTACTGATGTGTCTACGTTGAAAAGCGTTCAAGTATATGCTGCTACTGATGATAAAGAAGTGACAGAAAAACAAAAAAATAATATTCACAGTATTTTATGCTCAACCTGAAAGGAACGATATGCACATAATTGATGTTATACTACTCGTCATCAAAGGCGAAAAAGATGATGAGTTACAGGGAAGGACGCTTCTTCAAAAGAAAATTTATTTTTTATCAGTGATGATGGAACATGATTTGGGATTTACCGCACATTATTATGGGCCCTACAGCAGCTATGTTGCTGGACACCTTGATAGCTTAGTAAGTTATGGAATCCTTAAAGAAACGCTAGTACCTCTTTCTAGCAATCCACCTGAGCAAAGTCCTTTCGGTGAAATTCGGAAACATGCCTATATTTATTCTTTAATACCTAATGCTTTCGAAAAGGTTTGGAAGGTTGCAGAGAAAAAGCCAAGTTTCGACAAGTGGAAACAGAAACTCAAAGCCATCAATGATCAGAGTATTGCTCGTGATTCTAACAGCCTCTCCATCGCAGCAAAAATACATTATATCGTCGATTGGGAAGGAGAAAAAAATGCAGAAGAGGTACTTCAGACAGCCAAAGAATATGGATGGGATTTTACTTTGAAAGACATTAAAAATGTCCTTTCCTTTCTTACTGAGCTAGGACTTGTAAGTGTTGATTAACCTCTTCGGTAATATTGAAGTGTATTTTGACTGCTTCCTTGAATGTCAAGAAGAACAGATAAAGCAAAAAGAAACGGACATCGATTTATTGTTTTCTTGATTTCATTCAGTAGGGTTAATCCGCGTCATCCGCGTAGCTCCGAGATTCAGACAAGAACGGTAATCTGCGTCATCTGTGAAATCCGCGTAAATTTGCGATTCAGAGAATAAAAACACTAAATCCCTAAACCCGTCAATTAGAAACTCCCATTAAATCCGTTGATAACTGGCGCAAGTTGTGGTATACTTTTTTCAACTTTGGTAGAAAGAGGTAATAAATACCATGAAAACGCTTGCGTTGGAAACTGATTATAAAATCAGATTGCCCCTTGACTGGGTAAAAGAATTGGGGTTGGAATCGGGTGTCGTCATCGAAAGAACAGACGATGGTATATTGATCCGTCCCTCCGCTACACAGACGTGGGACGATATTTATGCCGAAAAACTCAAAATGGGTACTCCTTCGGCATTAGACTTGTCCGAGGTAAGCGGTGATGACCTTATCTTCTGATCAATACGCGCCGCGTGGACTGGACGCGATGCTGATTGTTTATTCCCTACTCGGAAATCATCCCGCTTCAGATGTTTGCGAAGCATTTATTCGAGAGCGTGCCAGTTGGTTTACGACAACGCTCACGTTGCTTGAAGCAAAAGCGATCCTTACAAAGGTTTACGCTGTGATGCCAATCTTGTCTCACAACGACTTTCTCAATTTTCCGCAGGACCCATAGAGATTATTGAGGTGGACTTATCAATAACTCTTGCATCAATGCAGATCGCTGATACATTAGAAATCGACATGACTGATGCTGTTCTGTTGCAAGCAGCGCGCACCCGTAGTGTTAACACCCTTGCAACAGATGACCGAAAACTGGTACAGGCATGCCATCAAGTAGATATAACCGTTGAAAATCCGATTGATATTCAGATGCGTAGACAAATGGCAAGTTGGGAGTCGAAAAACTTACCGCAAAAAGGGTTGCCGCGCATTCTAAGTCGAATTCATCAGTGGCTGGAGCAGAACCATCAACAAGCTGCCGAAGATTTCTGGTGCCAAACCGGCGGTGGAAGCCATCTACCCTAACAGAATCCGTGCAATCTGTAATAATCCGCGATTCTGACAACATCTTACAGTGAAATAACATCAAAAGCGTTTACACATTCCCAACTTGGACCTACCACTTCACCTTCAAATCACCCCAAGTCGTCGCCAGTTTTTCAGCTGCATCTACTGCAAATATATCTTTAGAGGTCATGACTTCCACGACCTCCTCCTCAGTTAATGCGCGATCGTAGACAATTAACTCGTCAAGCAACCCCTTGTAAGCATTGACACCGGTACCTCTTCCACCAAATTCAATATTATTATCATTCCAAATCATCACGGGACCGTTGGCAGGTACCGCTTTCTGCCCCTCAAGTTTTCCGTCAACGTAAACCCGAAGCTCCTTGCCGTCAAAAGTACCAACAACATGATACCAGTTATCCTTTTTTAAGCCCAAATCTGGTAAAGGAAGTGTCGTATCAACATCAGCACCATTGAATGGACCCATATTCTTTTGACCAGAATTGATATACCAATACAACCCTTGTCCGCTACCCAATCCAAATTCAACATTGTCGTCACTTGCTCCAGATTTGTGATAAAAGATGTTGCCGTAGACGTGTCCGGTACCGACAGCAATGTCTGATATTTCATAAGGGAATATCCAAACTGCCACGGTTAGATGCTCTGTCCAGAGGTCGCTTTTACCACCTGGTTCAATGATCTTAGCTGATCCCGCTGAGAATTCAATCGCACCCCCACGCTTACCATCCTCAACAAATTTCGCTGTGTTGTGCAGTGTAGCCTCAAAACCCTTCGGACCAACATCCTTAGCAATATCGCCTTCGCCTTCGTCAAACGGCATGTAGAAGTGTAAACCTTTCGTTACCTTGGCGGTCGTGTTAAAAGACACGAGACAAAACGCCAAAACCACAAAAATATAGAAATATCTCCGCATTGTTTACTCCTTTTTATTCGCGCAGCATGTGCATTACACGTATCAATACCCATACAAATACAACAATTAATAATTCCTTATTTTACTACTTGTGCGAATTATAGGCAAGTGAAAACAATATGTTCATATGTTCCCAGATCATATAGTTTTGCTATAATTCTATCTGCCGATCAAGGAGTCATTTTGTAGAAGCGATCTCCTGGCCGCATTTTACGGTAAAATGGAAAAACGAAAAAATCTCAATTTTCCTTGACAAACAGAAATTATTTTGTTATAATTATATTAACACAATAATTGGTTTTTATTTTACTACATGCCGAGTAGTCAAACCCAAACAAAAGAACAAAATAAAAAACGCGAAAACACGTCCCATTCCTTGTATTGCTTGGCATGAGCAAGTCCATAGGACGTGCAAAACGTCCTACGAAACACATGATGAGGCACATTATGAACATAGATGAAGCAACACAAGATGCGGAAGCATTAGGTGAGGAAACACCGGATATGGAAACACTTGAGGAATCACTAATTGAACTCACACAGAGACTTGGATGTGAAGAAACTGTTGAGCAATATCTTAACGAAAATGATGAAACCACAGAGGAAGACAATCAAACCAGCGAGGAAGAGGAACTCTTTGATGCCAAATCCTTCTCGCTTGATACGACCCTTGTGCGCGTCCGAATGAAAGAACGCAACCTTGCACTCACAGACCTACAAGAACAACTCGGTGTCGCCTACCGAACCCTTACCCGATGGCTCAGTAAGGACGACTTCCCACAGCATCGGAACCTCGTCAAACTCGCGAATGTTTTAGATATTGAACCCTATCAGTTGGTATATAGGAAAAAGATATATGGGGATAACCGCCCCAGTGAGAGTAGCGACGCGCTCCGCTATGTCCAACGGCGCATTGAAACCATCGTCACCCAAATCCTTGACGACAAAGAAACATCTAAGGAGAAAAAACTTGACGCACTCGTCAAATACCACAACATCCTCCTTAAAGCAACAAAATGAAAATTAAACTACATCGTCACACAGAACTGATTTACCTTGACAATATGGGTACTGAGTCAGCCATCTAACCGTGATGGAATCCGATAAATTAAGATTTGCTGAATGTAAAATATGCATTTTAGCACGGGTGTGTAAATATTTGGTTACATAGGTTCAATTTACAATGATTACGCGGCGTTTTCCACTGTAGAGCGGGGTCCCGGGGAATGCCATAAGGCATTCATACCGTTGATTTGGTGC
>JAGWBU010000128.1:9985-20259 GCA_021295735.1 Candidatus Poribacteria bacterium
CCCACAAGAGGCAATCTGGTAATTGTGTGCTTAAATTGACGCCTATGGGCGGGGTCCCGGGGAATGCCATAAGGCATTCCCCAGAGACCCGCCCCTACAATAGGAGTGGTGCGGATTTCTACAAAAACTTTACACACCCTTTTAGCACATTTTAATTGCACACAAGATGCCAATCTGTTATACTTATTGTAAGGTGATTTATTTATGGCAAAAATCTTAAACTTAACAGGATTGATACACAAGTAGATAACTTACCTCAAAAAAGGGAGCATTGTAATTATGTTGGGCGAAAGACTGAAAAGATTTAGGGTCGCGCGTGGTATGTCTCTTGCTGACCTTGAGATTGCTATTGATCATTTAGTTAGCAGTTCTACGTTGTCAAAATATGAAAAGGGAACGCTACAACCATCAGCAAAAACACTCAATCAAATTGCCTCCGCACTCGGGATTAAGTCGGCACAATTGTGGGGTGAACCGCCTTGTGATGTTGAACCAATTGCTTTCCGAAAACTTACTAAATTGGGTAAGAAAGAACAAAAACGAATAAAAGCTTTTGTCATAGAAGAATTAGAGAAACGGGTTTGGCTGCAGGAACAAATTTCTGAACAGAATACCCTTGAACTTCCGATTTTGGGCACCACAGTCAAAAACCTTGATGATGCCGAAGGAGCTGCATATTCCCTACGAAACACGTTGAACTTAGGAATTGATCCAATAGGTAACCTTATGAGTGTGCTTGAAGATCATGGTATTTACATTGTTGAAGTCAATACAAGTGAAAGTTTTGATGGTATTTTCGCTATAGCACGAGATGCTAACGATAAAGTCCTCGCAGCTGCGATCGCAATCCGTAGTGATGTTCCAGGGGACCGCCAGCGACTTAACCTCACTCACGAACTTGGACATCTCATCTTGGACGTAAACGAAAACGTTGATCCTGAGAAAGCCGCTTTTCGATTCGGTGCTGCTTTTCTTGCTCCCGCCGAGCAATTACGTAAGGACGTTGGTCAAAAGCGAAAACGTTTTTATAAGAAACAACTCTTTGAGCTCAAAAAACGTTACGGCATGAGTATTCAGGCAATACTATATAGGCTCAAGGATTTGGAGATTATTACTGAAGAATATTATGAGAAGTGGTGTATTAAGATTAATACGTCGGGTTGGAGAAAGAGTGAACCGATTCATATACCATCTGAAAAGCCGAAACGATTTAGTAAGCAAGTGTGCCGTGCTCTTTCCGATGAGTTAATTACCGAAAGAGACGCTGAACGACTACTAAATCAAACGGGACAATTATCTTCTGAGAAATCACTTAGCGAAAGACGTCAATTCTTAGCATTACCAAAAAAGAAAAAAAACCGTATCCTGAGCGAACAGGCAAAGGAAATGGCAGATTTCTACGAAAATGATACGGAGTGGCAGGAATGGGAAGGAGGTCCCGTTGAGCATCGCCATACATAACCCACGGAGGGGAGAATTTGGGATGTAGACTTCAGAGGATACATTGGCACAGAGATTCAGAAAATACGCCCTGCCGTGGTAGTAAATATCAATAGCATCAAACACTTAAAAATAAGATTAATTGCACCCATCACAAGTTGGAATAAAGAGTATATAGGAAAAATTTGGATCGTTAACATTAAACCCAACGATTTCAATGGCTTGAATAGGGAATCAGCGGTTGATACCATGCAAATCAAGGGGGCAGATGTGCAACGCTTTGTTGAAAAACGTGGTCAACTCACCGCAACTCAGATGGATGATATTACCGCAGCAATTGCAGCAATTATTGATTACCAGTAAACACTATTCAGTATAATATGTGCATCACTCGTATTTTAGATATAGTTTACAGATTTTCACTGTCTCTAATATGTATCGTAGCAACTACAGCAGTGTCATAAATTTTGAAAACAGGCGCTGGGTTTTCATTTTCTGCCAACAATCTTCTTGCTATTAATATACCCATACCGAAATGTTGCACAAAACCTAAAGTTCGCATCGCTTCAGCCAAGTTCGGGTTCCGATAGTCAGTAAGTCCCAAAGATCCAAAATTATCAGCGGTTACACCACCAAACGCACCACCGGGACTTGAAATATCAATTCGGTTGTTGAACCAGTACACACGGACAGGTGCGTTTGTGCCTTCGTAAGTCCTGTGCATAATCGCATTGCGGGTAATCTGTTGCAGTGCCTCAATCGGGTAAAGAGCAGTTCGCTTCTCAACAGGACCTGACATAACATCAACGGCAACTCGGTTATGCGCGATGAGTTTATCATCTAAGCGCCGAATCTGGTCAGAAATCGCCCCGCGGATTTCCTCACTGTCAACAATCTCATCCGTCAGTTCATCGCCATCAATTCTGAGGAACTGCACATAAGCCCCATATAGAAAATCCTGAGGATTCTTTCCAATAGTGAGAATTCCAAGGACAGTAGGCGTTGGCTGGTCGGCGGTAATGATCATCTTTGTAGCTGCCAATTGTTCATTCAAGGTACGTTCATTTTGTACCAATATTTCTTGAGAAACAGCTTGGGGTAGATACTCATAATTGAACAGAGCAAGATTGAGGTCAGAAATGTTGGCAGTTGGCACAGGATATAAGTCAAATGGACGGTCACCATATCGCTGCTTTTCGTTAAGTTTTCTTTCATCTTGTATTGTTGCGGTACCTCGCCGTGGTCCAATACGAATATGGATAGCACTTTTATATCGCACTGGAGGTGAATCGGAGGGTTCTACTTTTACTACGGCAACTTCATTTCCACCCAACACACGTTTTTCAACAGTCAACGATGGTGGTGGCACAATATTCCCGTCGGTTTTCATATCTGCCAACCGCCGAAGTAATTCGTCCGTAACCGGAAGACCTACAATAGTTTTGTCCTTCTTTACACCGACAAAAACGAATCCCGGTTCTCCATGGCTTGGTAAGTCGTTAGCAAAAGCACAAATGTCTTCCCTAATCTTTTCCGGTGCACTACCAGATAATGCCTCCTTGAACTCAACGCGATCAGATTCATCGTCTGTAATAAGTTGTAGCAACTCGGCATCCGTAAAATGTCGCATTTTGTTCCTATTGATACATATATTATACCAAATTACCCAAAATCGTAGGGGCGGGTCTCTGTGCCCGCCCGTGTTCTCAGCAGTGAAAACAATACAAAAAATGACCACCTATCAGGTATAAGTATACAATTACGTAGCAAAAACTGTCAAGATCAATCTACAGACGATAAATTCAATACAACACATGCACCCGATTTTTACCACGCAGCGTCTCATCAGGCATCACAATAGGTATCTCAACGATAGCGATGAGCGATCCATCAGCACTAATAGCAAGCGTATCGTAGGGAAGTTGTCCCTCCGTGCGGTAGGTATAGAGATATTTCGTCAACCCACTACCCTCTGCGGTAGGATCAAATACCGAGACGCCGTGGAGACTCTCGTTCGGGTTTTGGCTCCGTTTAGAAACACCTAACGCAGCATATCGTCCCATGGTATCGATCCGTAAACCTTGCGGCATATTTTCAAGTTTCCACTGCCAAACCTTTTCCCCATGCCACGAATAAGCAAAAACCGTCATCCCGTTAGGGTGCAGCGTAGACGGACGTTGTGCCCCCTTTTGAAGATGGTACGGGATATATGTATCGCCAGTAACAAACAGAGCGACAGCATCTGTTGCACCAATCGTGCCGGTTGTCGCAATAATCGGCACACCGCTTACCTCCAGCGGCGTTGCTAAATTCTGTTTCCAAATTGGTTCAGGATTGTCCGCACTAAAAATAAAAGCGCGCCCATCGTCCGTTGTAACGTTGACAAACTTCCCATTTGGTGACATGCTGACACCGCGCCAAAAAGTAACCCCTTTGAAATAGGGCGCGAGCGGTTCGATATCTGCGTGCCACTTTTCTGTTCCTGTCTCCACATCAATCACAGAGAGCGTTCCATTTCCCTTACCACTCTCATCCGTTGCAAGCGCGAGTGTCTTACCATCAGCACTAACATCAAACCAGCGGAAAATTTTCTGCATAGCCTTCTCATGAGGCCATTTCCATTTGACATCTCCAGTTTTAGCGTCAAACCGATAGAGCATTGACCGCTTTTGAGATGTGTCATTGAGTCTCCACGAATGCACGCCTGCGACTAACAGATCACCATTAGGTAGCGACCGCATACACGACTGACCGGGATAACTCACCCACGCATAGACACTCTCAGGATTAGTTGGCGTTGAGGTCTCAATATCGTCTGCCGTTCGGTATTTCCAGCGAAGTTTCGGGGTCGCGCCAGTCAATTCATAACAATAGATAAATCCGTCCACCGCCTGCTCACCGATGTAGAGCAGTGTATTGTCAGGGCTAAATGTGATGTGCCTAACATAACCTTCCGAAATACGCGTTTTCCAAAGTGTTTTACCTGTTATAGGGTGGAGAATCGCGAGATGCCCTCTATCCGTCGCAACCGCAAGTTTGTGTGTCCCTGTTCCGTGTCCAAATGCTATTGCAGTCGGCTTTGCAGGTTGCTGTAGATTTTCCATCAACGACAAAAGCCCATCTAAGTCAACCGTACGGATGAGGTAAGGGACAGGTTTTAGCGGTGAAGTGGCTTCTGTTATGCTTTTCCCCGTGCGAAACCGATAGCTTTTGTTCGGATGCCATGCCAATTCCAGTAAGACACGTTTCTCATCAAGTTTTACAGGCGAAACAGTCTCAAACGATGTCCCTTGCTGTCCAACAGCAACTTCAAATTTCGAACCAAGTTCCCCTTTCGTTTTAGATTCAAGTACTACACCTGTCCGAACCCAGACGACATTTAATTCAGCCATCACTGCACTGATTGGCAGCGCGATAAGCAATAATAACAGACAAAAAAATCGGATATGTTTCATTGATATATGTCCTCACAATATATAGTGAAATCTAAATTACCTTTACAGTTCTTTATAGGTTTGCTGCGTTTAATGTGAATGCCATACGGGGAATGCCAAAAGGCATTCATACCCGCTGAATACCAAAAGCGTATTCAGCGTTGATTTGGCCAAATGCCTCAAGACGAATGCGCGTATGGCATTCGCCATGATTCCTAACCTCGCCTATTGCAGTGTATAAGTAATTGTAAAATCTACTATAGATAAAAAAAGAGTAAATGTAATGTGTTGTTATTCCCAAATGTTTCACATAACTAATCCGCCACTCTCCACAATCCACGACCCAATCTTGCACCGAGCATCACACCGATAAACGTATACACAAACCCCTCAACAACAATGCGGAGCAAAATGTACCAATCTGCGAAAAAAAGGCGATAGAATAAGATAGAGAGTTGAAAATCAACATAAACAGCGATCGCATCGCAGATACCGAGAATGAGTGCCCACATAAATAGACCACGCCTTCGCACAAGCAGAAAACCCATCTCTAACAGCAGAACACTTGTACCTGTGTAGATAATCGTCATCGGTGTGAATAGTCCGAACGTAACACCACTGAGCAGTAAACGCACTGCAGATACGAGTAGGATCACACCACCTTTACCATAAGTCTGGGAAGTGCTTGAATCTTGCGGAGTGTTGGCACCAGGGGTGCCATGAATATACATTAGCAATGCTATGAGCAACGCATAGTAGAGCGTCTCATTAACCAAGCCCGTCAGCAGCACAGAAAAGGGACCAAGGATCGCACGAATAAGATTCAAAAACAGTGTTGACGGCACGACAATTGCCACAAATATCGTTGTGCCGAATAGCGCAATCACAATCAGTTGTTTTGTTGTGAAACGGGCAAAGAATTGCCTATGAAACCTTAGCAGCGCTATCAGTCCAAGGCAACTTGCAATAACTGCTAATCCACTCACAAACAACGCGTGTCGGTTGGGAACAATGATGTGGAGTAGTCGTTTTTCGCTGAGGACAGTCCTGTCACTCCCCCATATCTTCACGGCAATCTCACGTTCATATTTACCGGCTTTAGCAGATTGTGGATGAAAATAGATAGGTAAAGAAATAGAGGTCAATTCTCCGCCCGGCAAACTGGCAAAACTGATACTGCGATCTGTCCCGGCATTCACTGCATCTGGTGGTGTCAAAAAAGGCACTGCTTCCCCACTCTTGACATCACGATTGATTGACAAAACAACCACATGAATAGTCCCTTCACCTCGATTGTGAATACGGACTGCCTGATAGGTTACAGGGGTATATGCATCAGTCTGCTGTGTTCCAAGCCAACTAAACAAAGGACGCGCATGATAGATAGTATCTTCTCGCCGCCTCGTATCTGCTATGCCTGCTACATCCGTTGGCATATCGATTGCTGCGATGGAGAGTTGTTCAACAATCTCAGGAACAGTTGCAATCTTTAACTGCACCGTCGCTCTCTGTTCCCATGTCTCCCCATCTGCCGCCGTAAAACGAACAACACCCGAAATCTCTTGCGCCTCCGATTGGTCAATTGTCTTTATTGAATCTTCGGATATTCTCAAAACTATTTCTTGATGCCAGACTTCTGATGCGACACTAAACGCACCTATTGTTGAAAGGCATGTCTTCATATCCCTTGTCTGTACCTTCCAATCCACAGGCATCCGTGTGACAATCAGCGTAGATGGCAAGCAAAATTCCAAATCAAAGGTAGCAGGTGCTTTTCCGTTTGTAACAATGACTGTGGCTGTCATCTCACTTCCCCGCAAGAGGAGCGCCTTTTGATTATTACGCAAAGGATTTTGTGCATCTGATGGCATTGCAGCACCGTAAGGGATAGCAATCTGCAAGCTGCCGCGAGCGTAGGTACGCGGGGCTGTTGCCGTTTGAACGCTAACGCGTTCTGAGGACGAAATCGTCTCAAATCTATACGTTTCCTCTTCCGTCCATTCAAAATAGAGCGATTCTATCTGTCGTGGTGGCACGGGAAAATTAAGTTGAGCGACCATTGTTCCATCGGAATTATAAGCAGAAACCTGCTTAATCGGCACTTCGTCTGCGAACTGCACCTTAGCCCCGAGCGGAAAGAAGGTAATCTGCCACGATAGCACATCCTTCTTTGCTTCAGGTGTACAACCGATAAAAAGTATCGGTAGAAAAAGCAAAAGCCCCCATTTCCCCATAACGAATACCTTCTCATGTCGGATCTGATAGATATCTGTAGGCGCGCTTTGTAAGCGTGCCCTCTTTCTGTAGGAGCGACCCGGCAAATACCATAAGCGTATTTGGCGTTGATTCGCCGGTCGCGACCCGTACTCCTTGCGTTAGAATTGCTGAGCAACAAGGACTAAGTCAAGGATATTCACCTCGCCATCCCCATTAACATCGCCAATTATTCCCGGACCACTTTGACCAAAATTCTGACCGACAATCATAAGGTCTTTTATGTTGACAAACCCATCATCGTCCACATCTTCAACACGTGGCACAATTTGTGCAAGTGCTACCTTATCAGTACCGTGTCCGAGTTGGTATGTTTTGATAAGCGTCTCGTCTGGTCCCATGACAAGCATAGTAGATAATCCACCGCCCGTCCAGTCAGGTTTAGTGATATAGAGATTCCCATTTTCCCCGAAAGTCATCCCAGAACCTCCACCGAACTCAGTGAGTCTGTCATTTTTGTTTCGAATCCATTTTTGGGTTGGCACATCATAGATGAGTAAGCCAGGGTTTTGCCATCCTCCCTGAATAAACAACTGTTTCTGTGAATTGATTGCAAAAGACCCTGGAGTCATCTTAAGGTCAACCGTCCTGATAATTTCATCGGTAGTCGCATCAATTAGGACCAGTTTTCCAGAAATTTGTCCATAATCACCCGTTGTCTTTACAATAACTGTGGAGTCACCATCATTGAGAATTCCGCCAGCATTTATGGGCATAGGTATAGAACTCAATACCGAGTCTGTCTGTGTATCTATCACTGTGACACTGCTTTGGTAATAGACAGATTTACCGGTTTGTGCATCCCATTCCCAAGCCGGATTGGTCACATAAGCCTTCCCGTTGAGAACTGTAATACCCGTCGTTTTGTTAAAAGAAGCATCCGTAATAATTTTGGTAACACTCCGACTGGCAATGTCAACGACATGCACCTGATGAACATTATCGCAGGTAACATATATCTTATTTGGGGTAACGAGGGCAAGATTTTGTGGGTAAGCACCGGATTGAATTGGAATCACCCCAATAATCTCTCGCCGTTCAAGATTGATAATTAGGATTCCATCGGAATACATGCCAGAAAGCCAATCGAAACGCGATATGTATGCGATATGTCCATGAATCAGAATATCACTCGGCACATCACCGATAGTAATAACTTTTTCGTCAACGGCACGTTTCAGATTTGGTTCATCAAGATCAATGATTGAAAGGGAAGAGATGACATTCAAGTCGGCATTATTCAGCGCATTCACAACAACGGCAAGATTTTGGACGTCTGTTTGTGAAAGAGCGGAACTAACAAGGAAAGTGAAGAGCATCGCACCGATAAATAAGAGCGAATGCAGTTTATGATTTGAACGGAACGAGAAAAGTCGCCTAAAGAAAAAAACTTTGTTCATTAAAACCTCCGTAATGAAACAAGAAACCCCTACTTTCATTGGAAAGAAGGGGAAAGGCGACACGCTGTAAAATCTGATCCTGTGGTTCTGTATAAAGGTCGAATACTATATTTGGTATGTGTATTCTATATCTGACAGGATATTGCTGTGCTCTGTTCCACCGCTTTCCCGCGAAAGCAGATGCGTGAAACACGACTCAGGCAGGTCTCCTGACTTCCGATTTTAGTGTAGCTTACAAGCAAAGCTTGCGCTACAAAGTCCGCTGTCCCTTCCCATCAACCTTTGACAGTGGTTTTGCCAGCGGAAATTCCCTCTTTTTGAGGGCAATCAATCGTTCACAGTGGCGGGGCCGTGGCGGATTCTCACCGCGCTTCCCTATTCTCCGTACTTCGGCACCTGAACCGTCATTATATTCAATTGTATGTTATGTATTATATCATATTGATCGATTCTTTGCAAATTTATTGCACTTTTGGGTGTGTAAATATTTGGTTACATAGGTTCAATTTGCAATGATTACGCGGCGTTTTCCACTGTAGGGCGGATTTCTACATAAGGTTTAATTTATGTTATAATTAAAATTGCTTAATTTTCAAAATGGTGGGATGGCTGAGTGGACGAAAGCGGCGGTCTTGAAAACCGTTGTGGCGCAAGTCACCGTGGGTTCGAATCCTACTCCCACCGCCAAATATCTGGAGAGGTGCAGGAGTGGTTGAACTGGACTGCCTGCTAAGCAGTTATGGCGAAAGCCATCGTGGGTTCGAATCCCACCCTCTCCGTTTTTGATTTATAGTCAATCTATAGATATACATTTCCTTGTAGGTTAGGTAGAACGCAGTAAAACTCAACGAAATCATATTTTAATCACCATGTTGTTGGTGAAAAGACGCGCCTGTAGCTCAGTGGATTAGAGCATCTGACTACGGATCAGAAGGCCGGGGGTTCGAATCCTCTCAGGCGCTTATGAGTCGTGTGAACACACAGGACTCAACGATTAAAAACAGTGTCAAACGCCACGCCTATCGAACATATTTCGGATAACGATGTCTTGTGGATGGAGAAGACACTTGAATTAGCGCGACAGGCAAGTGAAAGAGATGAAGTGCCTGTCGGTGCGATACTTGTAAAAGACGATACCTGCGTAGCTGCAGCACATAATCTGCGAGAGCAGTCTGGAAATCCAATCGCGCATGCCGAAATGCTGGTGATACAAAAAGCATCAGAAAAACTTGGCAATTGGCGTTTAACGGATACAATCCTATATGTAACACTGGAGCCTTGCCCGATGTGTGCAGGAGCGATAGTTTTGGCGCGTATCCCGAAGGTTGTCTATGCCACTGCTGACCCAAAAGCTGGCGCAGCAGGAACAATTTATAATATTGTCCAAGATGAACGATTGAATCACCAAGTGGAATTGGTTCGCGGTGTCTGTGCTGAGGAGAGTAGTGCACTGTTGAAATCGTTTTTTAAGAACCGCCGATAGTGTTGAAATATTCCATAGTTGTAAATATCTTTTGCTTGGACTGGTAGTAAAGAAATTGCCAACAGTTGCAGTGAAACTAAGTTCGTCAATTAGTCAATCATAAACGCAAAAAACTCTTTTTGAGGAAATAAAAACTTTAAAATAAGATAAATAAGGATATTTTAATCCTACATTCCGCACTTCGAATTTCCGATTTTCGATATTTATTTCTCAAACCTGCGTGGCACCTACATCGAGCAAGCA
>JAGWBU010000226.1:0-1008 GCA_021295735.1 Candidatus Poribacteria bacterium
ACAGAACCGTCCCATCTCTACTACCACTGACAAGTGTCTTACCATCTGATGAATACGCAAGACTATCCACTACATCCGTGTGTCCGGCAAGCGTTCTCAAAATCTTCTTTGCGCGCACGTCCCAAAAGCAAATCTTGTCATCATTTCCGTAGGCAATATAGTTACCATCTGGAGAAAATATCACAGCAGCAACATTCCGCAAAGGGGCACCGACGGTTTCCAACAACTCGCCCGTCTGGCTATTCCATAGGCAGACCGCACCCTCCCAACTCGCACTTACAAGTGTACGACCATCGGGAGAAAACACCACATTTTGGACATCTCCTCTCTGCGGCGCAAGCGTTTTCAAAAGATTTCCGGTTTTCACTTCCCACAATCGGACGGTACTATCCCGACTACCACTGGCAAGAATTTGTCCATCGGGTGAAAATGTGACTGAAGATACATAATCGGTATGTGCAGTAAGTGTATTTATCAGTTCTCCAATAGGAAATAATTCTTCTCTGCGAATTTCCCACAGGCGGATTGTCCTATCAGTGCTCCCACTTGCAAGTATAGAAACGTCTGGTGAGAACGCAACACAAGTAATGTACCCCTTATGCCCTGTAAATGTTCCGAGGAATCTGCCTGTTTGCCCATCCCAGAGTCGGGCTTTCCGAAACCTACAGCCACTCGCAAGTATTTTGCCATCTGAGGAGTACACAACAGAACGTATTGGATGGCGCGGGGAGCCGGTGATAGTTCTCAGGCGTTCACCTGTCTCAATATCCCAGAAATGGATCTTCGTGTCATGTACACTCGCGACGATGTTGCTTTCTGGGGAACATGCAACAGAAGCTATATGCGGTGTAATGTTTGGGATGGTCTTTTGCAGCTCCGCTGTAGCGACATTCCAGAACTGAATCTTACCGTTGTCCATAGCACTTGCAATGAAATTGCCATCGGCGGAATACGTCACAGAAACAACGGAGTCTTCGTGCTTAATGGATTTAATGAGTTTGCCTGAGG
>JAGWBU010000226.1:1030-1931 GCA_021295735.1 Candidatus Poribacteria bacterium
CTGTCCATCAGGGGAAAATTCCATTGTATTGGGTCTATTTACCCAATCTTCTGTCTCACATGTTATGAGCGGTGTGCCGGTGTTCACTTCCCAAAGTTTAATCGTTCTCCAATTCAATGCGCTTGCAAGTATGCTATCAACCGCCGAAAGTGCAATAGATTCTACACTGGATTCATCGGTAATGGTATTAAGCAGTTTTCCGGTGCGCGGGTTCCATAAACCAATCCTGTCGTTTCCGGGGCCAGTGCTGCTGCCAAGAAGGGTGCCATCTGCCAAAAACGCCACTGTTGAGACACTGCTCGTGTGTGCCGCAAAGCTGGAAATCTGCACCCCTGTCTGTAGATTCCATAAACGCACCGTGTTATCGTCACTGCCGCTTGCAAGTATTTTACCGTCCGGGCTGAACGCAACCGAATTGACATCATCCGCATGTCCAACGAAACTTGTTTTGTGTTCGCGGGTGTTCGCATCCCATAAGCGGATAGTGTTATCATCACTCCCCGTGGCAAACGTGCTACCGTTAGGACTAAACACAATTGAATTGACAGGTCCTGTATGTCCCGTGAGTAGGTCAATCGGTTCACCTGTGTGGACATGGCAAGCTGCGTACCATCAGGAAAGTATCTTATTTCCTTCACGCCGCCTTTGCCGATGCGTGCCTTGGCTCCAATAGGTAAACGCCATTGCGGGTTTTCTTGACCGAAGGCATTCGCAAAACATAAGCCAAACATTAGCAGTAAGCAGTTCAATAGTTTCATTTCGTCAAATCCCACAGAATCACAGTACTGTCCCGACTGCCACTGGCGAGTGTCCGCCAATCGGGTGAAAAGGCAAGCGTATATACATCATCACTGTGTCCAGTAATCGTTTTTATCAGTTCGGCAGTGTTGACATCCCAGAA
>JAGWBU010000226.1:1969-2807 GCA_021295735.1 Candidatus Poribacteria bacterium
TGTCCCCCACTGCGTTTGAATCGTTTTGAGAAGTTCACCTGTGGCAACATCACAAATCCGAATCTCATTGTGATCATCGCCAGCAGCGAGTGTCGCACCATCTGGAGAAAACGCTACAGAATATATATAATTCCCGCCCGGAATGATATTTTTAATGAGTTCTCCACTAAAAACATCCCACAGATATATTTTCCTATCCGCCCCAACACTCGCAAGCATCGTCCCATCCGGTGAGAATACCACATCGCTCCTACCGCCTTCCTGATCTGTGAAAGTTTTTAGGAGTGCGCCGGTATGGACATCCCACAATCGGATGGTATTGTCCCAACCGCCACTTGCAAGGAGATGCCCCTTTGGACTAAATACTACCGTGGATACGGCTTTCGTGTGTCCTTCGAGGATCACTCTTTTTTTCCATGTGCGAACATGCCACAGCAGCACTGTATTGTTTTGAGTGCCACAAGCGAGTGTCTCCCCGTCGGGAGAATAGGCGACCGTGGATACTGGACTTTTATGTGAAAGCGTCTTTAGCAGTACGCGTGTGTCTATATCCCAAATGCGTACGATATCGTCTGAACTCACCAGTGTACGGCCGTCCGGAGAATATGTAACCGAATCAACACCCGACCCATAACCGGAGATCGTTTTCAGGAGAGCTCCGCTCTCCATATCCCATAAATGTATTGCTAATCCGGTGGAACTCCCAAATATACCTCCATCAGGAGCATACGCCATAGCATAGACATCTTTTCCGGGTGATTTAAAATCGCGGAAAAGTTCGCCGGTATCGGCAGCCCAAACTTGGATGGTTCCATCGTTTCGTTCACTGGCAAACGTG
>JAGWBU010000226.1:2890-3342 GCA_021295735.1 Candidatus Poribacteria bacterium
TGTGCTGCCATCTGGCGAAAAGGCGAGGTAAACAACACCATCAGAATGTCCTCTAAACATGCTGAGGAATTCGCCGGTGTCGGCATCCCAGAGAGAAACGTTGTTATCCCTACTCCCACAACTTGCCAATATCTTTCCGTTTGGAGAAAATACAACAGTGCTGACTGACTGGATATGTCCTGGCACGGTTCGCAGGAGTGCGCCAGTATCCACGTCCCAAAAACGGATTGTTTCGTCAAATCCACCACTGGCGAGTGTCCGACCATCAGGACTGAACGCTACCGAACGCACACCGGCTGTATGTTCTGTAAGCGTCCTCTTAGGATGTCCGGTGCCAACATCCCATAATACGAGGGTGGCATCATAGCTCCCACCGGCAAGCGTTTTTCCATCAGGACTAAAATTAACGGAATGCACTTCGTATTTATGCCCCGTTAGTAGGTTGAGTGCCT
>JAGWBU010000226.1:3467-3867 GCA_021295735.1 Candidatus Poribacteria bacterium
AACTCACAGCAATCAGCGTAGATGATATGCCGATGATTAGAAGTATCATCAGCGTGCTATTTCTCATTGGCATGTCCTTAATGCAAAGTTGTTGAGCAATATTAAATAATAATGTTTAGATTTTTGGATTTCCGAGAGGCGCTTAACCCCCGTAGGGGCGGGGTTTCCCCGCCCGCCAGCGATGGACAATCGGCATATTTAATACTGAAACTTGCTTGACACAGTATGCTATTGTATACACATTCATGGATGCACTTTAGGCGAGGTTTTCGGAAAAGACGAAGACATCGCACGTTACCGATTAGGAGGCAACGTCGTTAGATCCCACAACAGAACTATGCCATAAAAACTACTACTCGCAAGCGTCTTCCCATCAGGAGAAAACGCAATATCAGTGACA
>JAGWBU010000226.1:3986-4805 GCA_021295735.1 Candidatus Poribacteria bacterium
GGAAACCGTAATTCGCCAGTTTCTACATCCCACACCCGGATGGTATCATCTCTTCCACCACTGACAAGACGCGTGCCGTCCAGAGAAAACACAATGTCATTAACATAATCTGAGTGTCCAATAAGCGTTTTCAAGTGTTCGCCGGTGTTAGGATCCCATAACATAATAGTGTTGTCGGAGCTTCCGCTGGCTAACGTGCTACCATCTGGAGAAAACATAAGAGCGTTCACAGACTTTGTATGTCCAGTAAGCGTTTTTAACAGATCGCCAGTAAGCAATTGCTCGCCGGTGCGAACCTCCCATAATCGAATGTTACCCTCTCGGTTATCGGACCCGGTAGCAAGGATGCCTCCATCCGGAGAATAAGCAAGGGAGATAACATTAGATCTACCCGCTGCAAAACTTCCCTTGAACCTGCCGGTTTGCCTCACTGATGTGAGAGTACGTCCGCTTGCGATTGTTTCTCCATCGGGAGAATAAGCCACAGCATAGAAATAAGTGCGAGAACCCGTGATGGTTTTGAGGCGTTTATCCGTTTGAAAATCCCACAATTCGAGTTTATCCCCGGCACCACATGTAAGTATGTTACCATCTGGGGAATATGCGATTGAATAGAGCCGAGACGTATGTCCAGTGATCGTTTTTAAAAGCTGCCAATCACTACTATCCCAAAACCGGACCGTGCCATCCCAACTCCCGCTGACAAGTGTTTTCCCATCTGGGGAATAGGCGATTGTGGTAACGAAACTTTGATGATTGAGTGTTTTAAGAAGATCGCCAGTGTTGATATCCCAAAGCCGGATTGTGTCATCATGACTC
>JAGWBU010000226.1:4905-6328 GCA_021295735.1 Candidatus Poribacteria bacterium
GGCAACAAGTTTTCCATCCGGTGAAAATGCCACAGTTTCTACCCATGCATCTGGCACAAAGATAGTCGTTAGTTGTTCACCGGTAGAGGCATGCCAAAACCTTAATGTCCTATCACTTGCCCCCGTTGCAATTATCTCGCCACTCGGAGAATATGCCACGCAGCACAAGCTGCCTTCATGTCCCCTGAGCGTTTTCAGAGGTTTACCGGTGTGGACATCCCATAACTGAACCGTATCATCGTAACTACCGCTCGCTAATATATTACCATCGGGACTAAACGCTACTGAAGTAACGGTACCTTCGTGCTTGATGAGCGTTGTTTTGTGTTTCCCAGTATCTGTATCCCACAACATGATTGTCTTATCGCCGCTTCCTGTGGCAAATACTTTGCCATCGGGACTAAAGGCTACGGATGTGACATATTCAGTATGTGCTGATAGTAGATCAATTTCTTCGCCTGTCTGCACATCGTAAACCCATGTGCCAATTGTCGTTGCAACAGCGATTTTGTTGCCATCCGGAAAATACTTGATATCATATATCCTGCCTTTCCCAAATCGCGCTTTAGCACCAGTTGGTAAACCCCAACGAGTATGTTCTTCAGAAAAGGCGTTTGGCGTGAAAATTGAATACACCAGAAAAAATACAAGCAACACCCAGTTGAACAGACTCATTTTCCTCATGAAGACAACTCCTTTTTTACCCCAGGCCCGGTAGGTGCGGTTTCCCAACCGCACCGGGCTTCACCCAAAAATTACCGAATTAAATTGTTAATCTTCATTAACCGCACCAGATCCAAGAAAAAAGAGAAAAAAAAGATAATTTCTTAAAATCGAATGACCCTATGTTTAAAAACGCTACTAACGATTAATGTCCCAAAAAATCAGAGTGCGATCATAACTACCGCTAATGAGCGTCTTACCATCTGGCGAAAAAACAATAGCGTAAATGTAATAATCAGTATGTCCGCTAAGTGTTTTCATGAGTTCTCCTGTCTCTATATCCCAAAAGTTGATTGTCTTCTGATGTGAACTTGCTAACCTCCGTCCATCTGGTGAAAAAGCGATAGAATACGTGATTTGCTCGGGCGGGGGCGTGATAGATTTTAAATGTTCACCGGTGCTAACGTCCCAAAGCGCAATTGGACTCTCCCTACCTGAACTCACAAGCACATCTCCAGACGGAGAGAAGGCGATCTTGTCAATCCTACCGCCAAAGGTTTCGATAATTTTTACGGTCTCACGGGTGTTAACATCCCAGAATCGGATCTTGCCATCACTACTTGCGCTCGCAAGGATTTCTCCGGACGGAGAGAACGTCAAATCGCGAACCCTTTGTTCGTGACCGACGAATACATCTTTTAAAGTCCCAGTGTCGACACTCCATAAGTGAATGACTTGGTCATAACCACAACTTGCGAGT
>JAGWBU010000227.1:0-382 GCA_021295735.1 Candidatus Poribacteria bacterium
CTTCAAGCATTCGGATTTCACGTTCGCTATCAGATTTACCACGATAAGTATCCGCTAACGTATTCAACCACTGTAGTTTCAGCGTTGAGGGCATATTTTCAAGAAGTTTGTTAACAAGCGGGTCCGCCCCTTCGATATCGTCCGTCACAATCTTTAGGGTCGCAACGAGATAATCTAATGGTGGATTAATCTTATCTTCAGGAAGTCTGGCTTCATACGCCGCTAACAAGTTTTTTATTTCTTCTAACGTTTCCTCGAATTCCGCCATTTTCAGGACGACTTGTACCTGTATGACTGGGTTCTTGGTTCGCAGTTTATCGCGCAAGAGTTGAATCGCTTTATCGCGCTTACCGGATGCAACATAAGCACTCACTAATTGTTG
>JAGWBU010000227.1:775-3347 GCA_021295735.1 Candidatus Poribacteria bacterium
TCGCTTCAACGAATTTGGATTCTCGGTCACTTCCACCCGTAACGCGCCCCGCCAGACGCACCGCCCGTTGCATATTCCGAGAATGGAACAGCTGCCCGTGCTGCCCGCGTTGGTTGGCGAACCGCAAGGCGCGTGCCGCAAGCCGGGCTGCATCCTGTCCACGTCCGAGCACATTTAAATGCTGACTTAATTGCACAAGCAGGTTCGGATCGCGTTCCCGCATCGCTAAAGTTGTTGCTCTCTGAGCGACTGCAATCGCATATTGCGTGAGACCGATCTGTTGAAGTTTTTGGGAAAATTGATACAGTTCTCGCACGCTACTGGGTGAATTCAGAATTTTGGTTACCAGCTCACGCACGCTAACAGTATCGCCTGTATGCACGACAAGTTGTAGTGTTAAGTCGTGATACTGGCGACGGTTTCTTGCGTCGGCTTCGGCAAGTTCTTTTAGAAGTACTAACGCTGTTTTAATCTCTCCGGTCTGGATCGAAACAAAAACAGTGTTGAGTTTGAGCGTGAGATCGTTCGGGAATTCCTCTTGTAACGCCGAGAGGATCTCCTGCGCTTCTGCCCGTTTGCCTTCCCACCAGTAGCAGTAACTCATCGCCAAAAGTGGATAGATACGATCTCTACCTTGTGTTATATCCAATTGCGTTTGAAATCTCCTGTACAACGTCTCCTGTTGATTGTTTATCCACAATTGGTTGAAAAACTGTTGAAGATACTCCAACCGGTTTTGATTATAATACAGGGTCGGCGATGGATAACTTGATTGAATCGGCGTATAACCGCCGTAGGAGTAGGACGAAGAACTCAACGCAGCGACGCGCCTGGCACCCGTCGTACGCGGCTTGGTACGCTCAAGGAACTTCCAATACAGCGCAACCGCTTTGTCGATTTGTCCCTCACGGAGGTAAGCGGTCGAGAGCTGCTCATAGAAACGACGCTGCTGCTGAGTCAGCTGCCCTGTCGCCGATGTTGGAAACTGGGAAATAACTTTTTCTGCCGCGTCAATCTTTCCCATCTGTATCAGTATATTAGCGAGTGTCGTATTATTGCTAAGGTGCGTCACATTTACATCTTTAAGTTCATCCAGCAATTTTTCCAGTTTTTCCGCATCTTCCGCTTTTCTGTTGTAAAAGAGTCTACTCGCATATTGTATGGTGTACCAGTGTTCGTCAAACTGCTTTTTCAAAGTATCATAATCAAGCATCTGCTTCATCGTCAGCCGATCCAACTGCATGCCTTGATATGCCGGATTGTTCGGCGATATTGCAATCAGTTTTTCGATAATTTCTTCTGTCTTCTCAAAGTTATCAGTCAACATGTAGAGTTCGCCGAGCAGTTCAAGCGTCTGGGTATCCGTCGGATTTGCCGCAGCATTTGTCTCAAATTGTGCAAGCAGCGCATCCAACTGGCCATCCTCTTCCATGATAGTCTTCAACAGCACAAGGGCACCGGCTTGTGCCTCGTCAAAACTGTTCGGTTGCCATACTTGAGGATTTCTACTACTATACGGTTGTCTTTGGGTCTTGCGACTGATATCGCGCGCGAGATTGAGTTTGTTCGTACCGTAGTTCGTAGGCACTTGGATTGACACGATTCCTGAACTTGAATCAGCAGACGGCTTCGGCATCTGTAGGATGCGCTGGCAGATCGGTTTCGCGCGCGCGAATTCGTTCATCTCAACCAGCATTGCCCCGATTTGGTATAAGACAATGTGAGATTGTGGACCTGTCACCTTTTCTGCTGCGCGATCCAGCGCAAAAAGTGCCTCTTCTACCAGACCGTGTTCGATGAGGAGTGTAGCAAGTTTTATCTCTGCTTCCAGTGGCTTATTTTTCGCGTGTAACACTTTTGACCATGCCTGAATCGCCTCTTGTTGACGACCCATATCAAACAATAACTCACCCAGCTTTTGCTGTTGAGCGGGACCTGGGTGTGCCTTGACAAGTCGTTGTTGATAAGTCAGAGCATCCGCTATATCGCCAAGGTCAAAACTAACCTTGACCAATCTCTCCAAGAGTTCTGGATGCTCGCGATCCCTATCTAATGCGCGTGCAAGTTGGAAGCGCGCACTTGGTAAATCTCCCTCTGTTCGATAAAGTTCAGCGAGGGCTAAAACGGGGCCAATGCTCGATGTGTTGGATCTTGATAGCTGCTTGAGTTTTTCTGCAAACTCTCCATGCCGTCCTGAATCGTAATATACTTCGGAAAGCGGTTTCAGAAAGGCGAGTTTATCACCCAAGTTATCGCTCAACTCCCAGCACCGCCAATATTGTGAAATCGCTTCTTGAAGGCGACCTGAAACTTTGTAAGTGTCCGCTAATTCCGAGCGAATGTCAATCGCTTCCGGACGCAGACGAATCGCATCCTTAAGGCTATCAATCGCGGCTTCGTAATCCTCTGCCTGCTTGGCGATTTCCGCGAACATCTGATGTCCTTCCGGGTTACGCGGACTATACGCGACAATCTGTTTCGCAGCGGTTTTAGCGGCTTCCAAATCCATCGCGTTTAGATGAAGACGTGCGATATTCGTGTAGTATTCCCGCGCATTCGTACTGTCAATATC
>JAGWBU010000227.1:3518-5107 GCA_021295735.1 Candidatus Poribacteria bacterium
GAGATGCCAGGGTTCTCAAGTGCCACCTCCATCGCCTCAATTTGATCTACGAGTGTCCCTTGCCGCCGATAGAGTTCAAGGCGTTGGTCGTCCATCTGTTCGGCGAAAAATTCATTTGGCGCGAGTTTTATGGCTTCCGTGTATTCTGTTATTGCTTCTGCGTACTGCTTGTTCTGCATGAGGCGTTTCGCCAACGCCTCGCGATAGCGATACGCATCCGGCATCAGCGCCACTGCTTTACGACTTGCAGTGAGTGCTTCAGCCCCGAAGTCTTTTGTATCGAGCAGCTGCGCCAAGCGGTCGTAATTCTCAGCGATCCCTTTTTCACCAGCAACTATCTGATGCCATGTTGCAATCGCCTGCTCACGACTGCCTTGACGGATGTAAAACTCGCCGAAATATTCAATATAATCCAGATTATCGGGTGCCAGTGAGATCGCCTTTTGATATGAAGCAACGGCATCCTCTGTCCGATGTGTGCCTGCATTTTCTGGGTCGCGGTCAATCATTCGTTGATACGCTGATTTCGCTTTGCCTTCGTCCTGAAGTTCCAAGTATAACTTGCCGAGTTCGCGGTAGATACCAAAATTGTCAGGCTGTTGTTCGCTGAGTACTTCGTATGCCGCCGCAGCGTCTTCCAATTTCTCAGCACTGCGGAGCGCAGCAATTAAGTTTAGCCGTAGTTCCGCATCCGTCGGAGCCAGTTCTAATCCCTTTCGATACGCTGCAATACCTTCATCAAGCTGCTGGTTCTCAATATATGCAGAAGCCTGCAAACCGATAAGTTCGGGATCGTTCGGGGCTGCCTCAAGTTTGCCTTGATAGTACGCGATTAAGCCCTTCCAATCTGCATCGGCGGCATAAATTCCAATGATACGGTGTTGCAAATCCTTTCGGAGCCAATTCCCCGGAGCCGTTAACGCCAATGCAGCATCGTACCGCGCTCGTGCTGCCTCGTAAGCACCCGTGTCTTCGTGAATCTTACCTATTTCTCGCAGGCTGAGACAGACGCGATACGGGTCATCTTTTTTTATCTCGGTGATTGCTTCATGCTGTGCGATGGCTTGTGGGTACAGTTCCTGCTCTCGGAAGAGATCGGCGAGTTCAATACGGGCAAAAATGTTCTGTGGATCCAATTCAGCGATTTTTGTCCATGTTGTGATCGCAGCGTCCACCCGGTCCTGATGGAAATAGGCGCGACCAAGTGTTTTATAAATCGCGGTCCGATCATCAGGTGTAGCAGATACCGTTTGCTCCGACAATGCTGCTGCTTTCGTCAACGCGTTAATTGCTTGCTCATATTGATGTTCTGTTGTATAGATGTGTCCGAGTGCGAAATGCGGATAGTAATCGTTTGGAGAGAGTGTAACAGCGCGTTGATATGCTTTAATGACTTCCGTATCTTTGCCAAGGCGTTTGTGGATATGTCCCAAGATCAGTTGGAGGTGTGGAGCGTCAGGTTTGGTTGTTGCTTCTGCCTGATAATCGGCGACCATCGCATCTAACCCCGCACCTTCAAGGTAAAACTGGTAGAGTCGATCAAACGTACTTCCCTCTTTCGGTTTACGATTCAGCATCTGCTTATAGCG
>JAGWBU010000129.1:0-11824 GCA_021295735.1 Candidatus Poribacteria bacterium
AAAATGAAGCATGGAATAATTATTGGTATACAAACACAAAAGCAGCGTGATATTCATGCCAAAAACTTTACACACCCGTAAAGGTTATTCTACACAACTTGGTAGGCGCGGTTTCAGACCACGCCTACAATAGTGATGTGCTTACTTTTTTATCTGTCCCCACTGCGTTGCCATCTTTCCTGCAGGGGTAACAGATAAGGTGCGATTTAACCAATTTGGTTCGCCATCATAACCCGCCTGATTGGTGAGATTTATGATTTCATGAGTGGCAATATTATATTTGTAGATTTCAGCATCGCCACCCCAACGTTGCTGTGAAGCTGAGAATACAAATTCTTTGCTATTCGGTGACCAGCCTGTTATAAAACTTATTGACCATTCTTCAGGAATAGTCAGTTTCAGTTGATCGAAACCGTCCACGCTAACGATAACTAATCGGTTCTTCATCCCAAAGATAACATCCAGTATAAAGAGTGGATTTTTCGGATCAAGATTCTCAAATGCCTCTTCCATACTTATCTGATGATATAGAATGTATTTTCCATCCGGTGACCAACGTGGACGATTCTTCTGAATATTAGACTTTTGTGGTGTGAGCGGTTTTGCTTTCTTGGTTTTAACATCCATGACGTAAATTGATTGCCCCCGGCGGCGCGCACTCTGTTCATAAGCAATATATTTCCCATCGGGTGACCAACTTGGGTCATTTGCAGAACCGTCAATACCTTTATTGTTTGTCAGTTGTTCAACCTCGCCGCTGGGAATATCAATTATATGTATTTCATTTCTTCCAGTACGGTTGCTCGTGAATGCGATACGTCGTCCATCTGGCGCCCATGACGCACCACCGTCTCTTGCAGGATGCTTGGTTAGATTCCGTTGATTGTTACCATCGGCATCCATGATGAAAATGTCAAACTGTTTGTTTCTAATGTCGGCATCTATATCTCTTGTAAAAGCAATTTGTTTTCCGTCCGGCGACCAGACAGGATTTTTTTCAAAAAACTGGTTATCTGTCAGTCTCTGGACACGGCTTCCGTCGTCGTTCATCACATAGATTTCACGAGTGTCGTCACGGGAAGATGTGAAGACGATCTTTGCTTGCGCGAATGTTGAAGTGAGCAGAATGAGAACTACTGTTATCCATAGTATCTGTCTTAACATGGAAAATTTTCTCCTTTAGGTTGTAAGGTGGCTATGCTGCCAATGCAGCGAATATTGCCTTAATGTAACCAACTGAGTAAGCTAGCCCAACGTTCCCTTCTAACCTTGGAATGTGGTCGGCATTGATACACCCATCAAATCCAACCTTTTGTAGTTCACGTACAATTTTGAACATATTCATATCGCCATCGTCAAGGAGCGTCTCCTCAAATGCGCCTGCTGTTGCAAGACTACCACGTACATTCCGTAGGTGAACCATAAAGATACGCCCTTTGCGTCCGTAATTGTTAATCTCATCAAGCACAATGGCGCTTCCCCCTGCTTCAGCACGGGTTCCGCAACAGTAAAGATAACCGACATTCCTGCTTGGGAAGGCATCAATCACGCGATGAAAGCCGAGACTACCGAGAGGTGTATCTGGATTTGGCACATCCGAAGGATGAATGGCAAGTTTAATACCGTATTCATCAGCAATAGGCACCAACGCGCCATAGACCTCGCAGAACCGTTTCCACCATTCTTCAAGTTCTTCCATTGTCGGCGTGGGAGGTGGGTCTTGTGTTGCTGCACGGCTTTCTCCGCGCGAAATATAACCACCACGATGCACTGCAGAATAACGTGTCATTAGATAATCAAATGTATCACCCCAGAACCGTTGGCGTGCGATAGGTGCACCCGCTTCGGCAAATACTTTGAGAGCGTTGCACGTATTTTCTAATTCTTTTTCGCCATCGGGGTGCCCTTTCATAAACTTTTCTGTAATGTCAGGAAGCGTCACCCGATTGATATCCAAGCCGTAAGAACGAATCAACTTTTTCATTTTCAGCAGTTCGTCTAAATCGGGGTAACCTTGTTCGCTAACACCCGGGAAAGAACCACCGTTCCCAAAATCGATACAGTCAGCACCGAGTTGTGTAATCTGTTTCAGATAGGTCTCTGAAAGTCCACCGTCCCATACAGATATTTTCATTCTTTTTCCTCTATAACGGTAATGCGACAGGTTGTCCAATTTCAACAGATTGATACGCTGCTAAGGCAATTTCAACTGCGGCGCGCCCATCAGCACCGGTAATTAGCGGTGGTGTGTCATTTCGAATTGCTTCTACAAAAACGCGAATTTCTTGTTGGACAGGAGGTGGCACCTGAATATCGCTAATCTTGATGCTTCTGCCTTTACCTTCAAAGGGTTTTATCTGGATTGCGGCATCGCCACCCCAGATTTGCGGGAAGTAAATAGTGCCTTTTTCGCAATCTACTCGTCCACCATACCCGCCAACTGCGGCAGCATGGCTGGAATGTAGCAACCCAACAGCACCGTTCTTAAAGTTTAAAGATGCAAGTACTACATCTGGATAGTCTGTATGTTCATGTACATATTGTCCACCAACGCCGTACACCCTTGAGACATCCCCACAGGTCCATCTCATAAAGTCAACCTCATGAGCATTTATCTCCATGAGACTGCCTCCAGATTTTGCACGTTCCAAACGCCAAGGAACACGATTTCCGCCTGACCAAGGGCCACCGATACGATGCACCATCATGTTGACTGGTGGTCCCAATTCACCGCTATGGACAATCTCACGGACTTTAGAATGCGTGGCATGGTAGCGACAAACCAAACCGATTGTGAGTTTGATCCCGTTTTCAGAAGCAGCATTGATCATCGCATCGCAGTCTTCCAATGTCGGTGCCATCGGTTTTTCGGAGAAAACATGTTTACCCGCATTCGCAGCATCAACTGCCATCTGCGCATGTAGGAACGGAGGTGAAGCAATTAGTACTGCCTGAATGTTATCATTAGCGAGCAGTTCATGATAATCAGTTGTGTAGTTTGTGTTGAGGTTATTTGCGAGAGTTTTTGCCAATTCCTCTTGTAGGTCACTGACACAGATAATCTCTATTCCTTCAACAGCGTGTGCACCATTCGCAAGACTTCTGCCCATACCGCCGCATCCAATAACGCCAATTCCGATTGATTCCATTTGTTGTTTCTCTCTCCAATGTATGTGGGTTACGGCACACGGAGCGTGCCAACTACTTTATCTTCGTCTCGCTTTGATTTGTCCCCATGTGACGCTCAGATGATTTGAAGTAGGACTAACATCAAGTCCTTCAGCCTTCATGTTTGTCTGGACTTCTGCTGCGGTTAGTGCACGCTCATAAATACGGAATTCATCTATATAGCCTTGTATCGTATCACAGTTACATCCATCTGATCTATCTCCGATTCCTAACTTAAGTCCACCTTTTGCGATTTTGCCACCAGCTACTGTATGCTTTATGGCAAGTTTTCCATTCACATAGTAGTTAACATTGGAACCATCATAAGTGCCAACAAGATGAAGCCATTCTTCAAGCGGAATATCTTCCTGAATGAGATGTTCTCCAGCCTGTGTTGCTTTGTCTATTGCTTTGACAAAAAAACCGTGACGATTGTCATCATCATCGTAATACAACGTTATAACTTTACTGTTAGTAGGTTGGTCATCAAGTGAAATAATCCGATTCCAACTATCGTCTAAAGCATTAATTTTGACCCAACACTCCAATGATATCTCTTCCCAATCACGATCAATTTTAGGTGGATCTGAATCTTCAACAAGGAAATAATCTACAGCACCGTCCAATAGGACGCATTCACCGACTTTACAATCGGCAGCGGGGGCAAGTTCAGGATCACCTTTGACCATAGCGGCAAGTCCGGAGAATATATCGTCAGCCTGTTTTGCAATTTGCACTGTGTCTTTATCAAATGACCAATAGGCTACCAGACCGTCTTCTACTGCGCCAACGATGGCATCGGTGGGATGTGTCAAGACTATGAGGAACAGAAAAAGGATTGAAATTGTGAAAGATAATCTTATATTTTGCATTGTGATGTCTCCTTTGATGAGTTAACGATTGCTACGTTTATACTTTCTGGAAACTTACCTGATATTCAAAATATTACAAAATGTGCCTGCTCCGTGAAGACATATTTTGTCTGCAGTGGAGCAGGCTTGAACATGTATTGTACAAAACTCTGGTGAAACCCACCTAATACTTTGTTAAGTACTAATTGATAACGTGAGTTTGATAAATAGTTAGGATTTCTACATTTCCTCTTAAAGTCCTCTGATAAGGGGGATTTAGGGGTTAAAATTCTCTGTTCAATTTTTGCCTGTCCAGTTAATTATCAAACTCACGTAATTGATAGGTCTTGAAAGTAGTCGGGAATAGGAGTTCCCTCCTACAAAGAAAGTGTTCTGTAGGAGCGATCTCCGAATCGCGACGGACAATAATATGTTGACGAAGCACTACGCTAATTTTGATGATTTTTGTAAAACTGGATTCTAAAATACATCACGCATAGCGCGGCGGCGTTCATCGGCAAGTTCGCGGACTCTTTCTTCGTCAGACCGCTCGTCAAGCTGCTCAGCAACGATAGGACGATATTGTGCTGCTTCACTTCTACGTTTAAAGAGGCGGAAATAGTCAAATCTTGTCAAAGTGGGCGGTATATTTCCGGGACAGAGCGAGTGTAATCCGACTTGTACGCGAGGTCCCATCGCAACACGAGTAACTCCCACACCTTTCCAATGGATTCCATCTTGACTGGCATAAGCGGTGAATTGATTGCCACGCCGTTCAAGACGTAGAAACAACTCACGGACATTTCGCATTCCACCGCGTGCAACGAGACCAAACCGACGGTTGACATGCCGTTCAAACCGTACATCCCCTCTGAATGCGTGCGGTCCTGACGTTTTTTCCAGACGGAGGAACTGGTTTTCATTTTTCCAAACAAGTAAACCACCGTGTTCTCTAAGTTGCGGTGATATACGCATGCGGGTTTCAATTGCAAAATCCTCAGTAACTTCCATCAGGAGCCGAGGAGCATCCATATCCCCATCTCTCCCGTTCGGACCGTGCCACAAGTCTTGTCCGGGGTCTGTTCGCATTTCAAGGTAACCTTGACGTTCAGTCCATGAGCCGCCACCTTGCGGGTCTATCCATCGCCATTCGGGCCGCATATCGTTTCCGATAAATTCATCATCAAATACCATCTCAGTGAATTCACCAGATGATGCCCACCCTTCAATTTTTATAGCGGAGATAGAATCACCGAAACTTTGCGGCAGCAGATGTAAGTTTGGCAGTTCTTTTTTGAATTCCGATGGTTCCATACGGATTTGTAACTTTGCCCCTTCAAATTCGGGGTGTTCATAAAAGATAACTTCTGCACCATCAGGTGGAAAATCAGGCCCTTTGAACATGCGGATAGACGAAATTCTGTCCTCAAACCATGTGCCGCCCTGCGGGTCTCGCAGGTTCGCAATATCTCTTAAGATCGTAATTTTCTTGCCTTTAAATTCCACATGCTCATAACAATCAACAATCATCGGTATCGTGCCCCACTCTGGACCGACTACATCTATGGTGGAACCGAAGTTTATTGAAGAAATTCTGTCAGCGAAGTTGAATGCTACATCATGTATATTCGGATAAAATCCGGGGCCGAGCGCTAATTTCTTTCCTTTATAGTTGACATGCTGATAAAGGAGGGCCTTGTAGTTTGGACTACCCGAAAAATTTGGTCCTTTGTAAACTCGAAGGGAAGAGATATTGTCTTGAAATCCGATACGTCCCGTATGTGGAACCGGTTCTAACACGTATCCCATTCTACCACGAAAGTTTGTGTGTTGAAAGACTTCAACGATGAGGCGAGGTATTACAACTGGCATTTTTTTCTCCTATTGTTGGTATATGTTTATTGGTTTTTCTACTTTAGTTTTGTAGATCGGGTAGAGCAAAGCGAAACCCGACATGTCTCCTATTCAAGAGTCGCTTCATATATTTGGGCAAAGCCGCTTCTATCTGAGGTAAATACAACATACCGTCCATCAGGACTAAAAGACGGATGTGGATGCGTGTGCTGTGGTGCATACACTTGAATAGTACCATTTGCATAAGGAAATGGTCCGTTCCAATGTTCACCAATTGAAGAAGCACCCGGATAACAAAGTGTCTTCGGTTCACCTATTCCATCACGCGCGTCAAACGTTTGGATACCGATATCAGGAAAATTTGTATCTGCAACCATCAAAGTACCATCTTTGTTGCAGATGGCATGCCATGCGTTGAACGTTGTTACCTGCCGTTCTTCTTCGGTGTCAACGTTAATACATCTCACACCTCGCGGCCAATCGACAAATGCAAGTTCACGCGTGCCCGGTATCCATGTTTCGTGCGTAATCCACTCATTTTTTTCGACATTTCGGGCATAAAGCCTTCGGTTTCCTGTGCCATCTCGATGAATAACCCACACGCGGTCGGTTAGCGGCCCTGCATAATAGAGTAGGTTAGAATCGTCAGGACAAAATTGGAGATGTGCAATGCTATCCCTACGAAGAATAATCTCGTGATCACCCGTCTCCGTCCCTACAATAGCAAGTGCAGACTCTGTGTCTACATTGAATCGGACTGCCCACCATTTATCATCGTGACTGAGTGCAGTTGTTCCCATCGCAGCAGCTACCATACCCTTCTCATTCATTTTAGTTGCAGCAAAGTTAACCAATTCTTGCTCTTCCAACGTTTCCAAGTCAAGTCGCCAACCGCTTGTGTCGGCGGTGAAAAATACTGACCTCCCATTGTGTGACGGATGTATAGACCATTCACTTAAGTCGTGTCTGTCAGTCAGTTGACGGAGCTGGCCAGTGTTACGTTCTTCAGCAAAAATCTGTGGCGTGCCGGTACGGTGTGATACAAAAATCAACCGCTGCATCGCGTCATCATACGCCGGAATAATAAAGAACGGATGATGATGATGTGCAGAAGCCATCGTCACTTGGCGGATGCGTGTACCGGTACGTCTATCATAAAACGTTCGAGATTCGGGTGAATAAACAGTCCCTTTTGCCATCTATTGGTTCAAAAGTAGTGCATATATGAGCAGACATTGTATATATCTGCTCATTGTTATTTTTATTCTTCAAATGCGGCATCAAAGGCGACAGCAGAGGGTTCAAAATCATATCCCTTCACTGCACCACACGCTTCACGTGCGCCATGCTCGCGATCCATACCACTGTCTTCCCACTCAATGGAAAGCGGACCATCATAACCGATATTGTTAAGCGCACGGATGATCTCTTCAAAATCAATATTGCCGCGTCCGATAGAGCGGAAATCCCAGAAACGTTTTGAATCACCGAAGTTCAAATGTCCACCAAATACACCTGACAAACGTGGTGTTTCTGCCCACCAAACATCCTTCATGTGAACATGATAGATACGATCACTTAAGCGTTCAATAAATGCTACATAATCAACGCCTTGATATCCAAGGTGACTGGGATCATAGTTGAAGCCGAAGGTTTCTCTGCCGTCAAGTGCCTCAATAGCGCGCTCAGCGGTCACAATGTCAAATGCAATTTCAGTCGGATGGACTTCAAGCCCGAACTTAACACCAACCTCATCAAAAACATCAAAGATTGGATTCCAACGGTCCGCAAAATCTTCAAAGCCTGCGTCAATCTGCGCGGAGTCAACCGGTGGAAATGAGTAGAGTAGATGCCATATAGAACTGCCTGTAAAGCCGTTTACGACATCAACACCGAGTTTCGCTGCAGCGCGTGCAGTATTTTTCATCTCTTCTGCTGCGCGTTCCTGAACACCAGCGGGATCACCATCGCCCCAAATCTGTTCTGATATAATTCCTTGGTGTCGACTATCAATATTATCGCAAACCGCTTGCCCAACGAGGTGATTGCTGATTGACCAAACCTTCAATCCGTAATTTGCCAGCAGATCATGTCTGCCTTGACAGTAACTGTCGTCAGAAAGTGCTTTGTCTGTCTCAAAATGGTCTCCCCAGCAAGCGAGTTCTAAACCGTCATATCCCCACTCACTGGCTTTTTTTGCTAAATCTTCAAGTGTCAGGTCTGCCCACTGTCCTGTAAACAGAGTCACAGGTCTTGCCATATTCATTCTCCTTCATTGTATGCGGGGATTGTAACCCCGATTTGCCTATCTCATTCTTGTGGGAGGGGTTTTCAACCCCGATATTCTTAGAAAACCAATCTCTTGTGGGAGGAGTTTTCAACCCCGATATTCTTAGAAAACTAATCTCTTGTGGGAGGGGTTTTCAACCCCGATATTCTTAGAACATATTACGCGGGTGGTGTATAACTCGCATCAACCCAACCGCGCTGTTTTCCACTTTGGACTGCGGTATTGATGAAATGGACACCGCGGGCACCGTCTTGAACCGTCGGAAAATCGGTGTCGAATTCACCAGGTGCCTCACCCGCAATTTTGGCTGCCATTGTGCGAGAAGCATTGACATAGATGTTCGCGAATGCCTCAATAAACGCCTCTGGATGTCCGAACGGAATCCGAGAATTGTGTTGCACAATTTCTGCAAGGTAATCGTTGCCACGTTTATAGACCTGTTCTGGTCCGTCAGGGAAACGAACAGAGAGATAATTCGGGTTTTCTTGATGCCATTCCAGTGATGCTTCTGTTCCGTATACGCGGATACGAAGGTTATTTTCTTCGCCTACTGAGATTTGTGAAGCAAACAAAATACCGCGGACACCGCTTTCATAATGAACCAAGAGATTTCCATCGTCCTCTAACAAACGTCCTTGGACAAAAGTGGTCATGTCAGCACATATTTCTTCCATTTCAAGCCCAGTGATATAGTGTGCCAAATTCTCTGCGTGTGAGCCAATGTCTCCGATACACGATGAGGCACCCGCTTGTTTAGGATCTGTCCGCCATACAGCCTGCTTTGCACCTTCGTTTTCCAGAAATGTGGAAAGCCATCCTTGCGGATATTCAACGACTATTTTGCGAATTGTGCCGAGCTTTCCCTCTTTTATCAGTTCACGGGCTTGCTTAACCATCGGGTAACCTGTGTAATTGTGGGTCAGCGCAAAGACTACATCATGTGACTTAACGAGACGACAGAGGGATTCGGCGTCTTCAACTGTTGTTGTCATCGGTTTATCACAGACAACGTGGAATCCTGCTTCTATGAAGGTTTTCGCGACATCAAAATGAACATGATTTGGCGTGACGATTGAGACAAAATCTATGCGTTCACCTTCAGGAAATTGGCTCTCTTTTTCTGCCATCTCCTTATATGAACCGTAAACTCTGTTTGCATCAAGAAAGAGTTCAGCACCCTGTTGTCGTGATTTCTCAGGCGAAGATGAAAAAGCACCAGCAACTAAGTCTATTTCACCATCAAGTGCCGCAGCTTTTCGATGCACAGCCCCAATGAATGCATCCGGTCCACCGCCTACCATTCCATAACGTATTTTCCTACCAAGTGGCATATTGCGTATCCACTCCTTATATTCGGTGTGCGATTACATCTGCATGCTACAACCTGCGATATATCAACACACGTGATAAATAATTTCTTTAGTTTAAGAATTATCTCATAATTTTCCATTTTTTTCAAGGTATTTTTGAAGAGCAGACCTGATAATTCAGTTATTGGTTGTCTGATTCGCGGATTGTCTGCATTAATAACAATCATACCATCAAAAATATTGGAAACCATGGTTCAGACAAAATCAACAAATCAGCACAGTGGCACAATTTTGCCAGAGCTGTTCATTTGTCACGAAGTGCTCTTAATAGGAGGGTTTTAACCCCGATATGGTGCGTAGGTTGGATAGAGCGCAGCGAAACCCAATCTACACTATGAATACCTTTGGCAGAATACGCTTTTGGTATTCTGTATGATTCAGCCAAATCAACGCCAAATGCGCTTTTTGGCATTCCTTGGAGACCCTTTACAATAAGGGTGGGCATTTGGAAAGAAATCGGGGTTGAAAACCCCTCCTACAAGAAAAAGCAACGGTTAATGACAAAAACTTTACACACTTTTACGATTTTTCTCTTGACTTAAGTTTTTAAATAGGATATAATTAAATAATTTCATATCGTGAAGTGCGGTTAGGAAGGTTTTCCGCTCCAAATTTCGTTTCATGACCTTAGGTAAAAACCCTCATCGTAATATGTAAAAACGTAGTATAAAAGAGAAGTTCAACCTGTTAGCCAAAATATTAGGAGGACACCTATGTCCGAAAGAAACTGCACACTCACAGACTGCGAAGGATTTTATCGCAGAGATCTAATTAAAGCTGGTGTTCTTGGTCTTTTCGGCTTCAGCCTCACCGACTTTTTCCGACTCAAAGCCGTAGCTGAACCTACTGCCAAACCAGCATCCGCCAAATCAGTTATTCTCGTATGGTTAGGCGGCGGGCCAAGTCACCTTGATATGTGGGATCTCAAGCCAAATGCCCCTGAAGAGATCCGAGGTCTGTTCAAACCTATTTCCACAAACGTTACCGGTATTCAAATCAGTGAACACATGCCGAGGCTTGCACAGCAGACAGATAAACTGTGTATCATCCGCTCAATGACTTCTCCAGAGGCTGCACATGAGCGTGGCACACACTATATGATAACAGGTTACCAACCGTTGCCCGGCTTTGCTGTTCCTGGTCACGGTGCTGTCGTTTCAAAACTCAAGGAACAACGTAGCGCATTGCCACCTTACATAGCAATTCCATCACCTGTTGCTTATGCTGGTGGAGGTTTCTTAGGTGCATCGTTGGCGCCGTTCTCTCCAGATGGTAACCCCGCAAGCAATAATTTCAAAGTGCGCGATTTAGAACCCCCGAAAGGTGTTACTTACGAACGCGTTGAGGACCGAAAGGACCTGCGACAAGCCGTTGATAATGCCTTTAAGAAATACGAGGCAGGGAATCCAAGGGTTGAAGCGATGGATAATTTCTATAACGCAGCTTACAACCTCATGAGTTCCGAAGATGCTCGCGCTGCATTTGATCTCAAAAATGAACCGAAGCAGATGCGCGATGCATACCGACGCGACACATTTGGGCAAAGCTGCCTCCTTGCACGAAGACTTGTTGAAGCTGGGGTTAACTTTGTCACTGTTAGTAATGGCGGTTGGGATAACCACAACAACATCTTCTCATCTCTGCCGGGGAAACTCAACGCCTTTGACCAGACAATGGCAACCCTGATTAACGATCTCTCTGAGCGCGGAATGCTTGAAAGCACACTGGTTATCGCCATGGGTGAATTCGGTAGAACCCCTGTCATCAACCGAAACGGAGGCCGTGACCATCATCCTCGCGTTTTCTCTATCATGTTAGCAGGTGGCGGCGTTCAAGGTGGGCAAGTTGTCGGCGCATCCGATCCATTTGGGATGGAACCTGCTGAAACACCTGTCCGACCTGAAGACTTGTCGGCAACTATCTACCAGAGTCTCGGCATTGATTATAATCAGAGCATTGAATCGCCTGATGGTGTCCGCATCGTGCTTTCACGTGGTGGACGTCCGGTCCGGGGTGTCTTGGCTTAGGTAAAATAACATTTACCACACTTGTAGTACGGGACAGCAAACGTCTTGATAGCAATGTTGATCTCGTACTACCTGCTGCTAACAGAAGTTGGTGTATAGTTGTCTGGATTACAGATGACGCAGGGAACTTGTAGTAGCAGAATTTGTTGCACGTCCTACTGACGGTCAATTTCCTACTAGTGTTCTGTCTACACTAAAATTGCGATTCGTGTCAGTAGTCGGGAATCGGAGTTCCCTCCTACAAAGAGGGTGTTCTGTAGGAGC
>JAGWBU010000129.1:11924-13230 GCA_021295735.1 Candidatus Poribacteria bacterium
GGGCACAGGGACCCGCCCCTACGATGAATGTAGAACCTGTGTAAGGAACCGTATTTAACGATTTATGAGATAGACTGTACAAACCCCTCTATCATTCCATCACAAATGAACCTCCTCGTTAACTCTGGATGAGACCATGAAAAACCGTAATTACAACACCCTTCCTTTGTTCGTTGTCTTGATACTTACATGCTCTGCAGTGCTTGGGACTATAGCACAAACAGATGATGAACCCTTACAAGAAAAAAAGAAAACGTTATCACCTATCTGGTCACTTGAATTTAGTCCTGATGGCAAAACACTTGCTGTGGGAAAATATCAGTGGGTAGAGCTTTGGGACCTTGAAACCAAGGAGATGATACACGTCTATGAACCACACGCCGGACGAGTACGCTGTCTCAAGTTTTCAACGGATGGCAAAATGTTATACGCTGGCGGCGGTCAGGCAGCGCAAAGTGGTGAAATCCGTCTCTGGGATGTTGCTTCAGAGGAACTCATCAAAACGTTCGAAATTCACGGTGACACCATTGAATCTATCGCTATCAGTCCAGATAACGCTAAATTACTCACCGCGAGCATGGACGAATTTAGCACTGTCATTGACTTAGAAAAACTTGATGAAAATACGCCTATAGACGAACAAGCAAAATGGTTAACACAACACGTTGGAAGAGTGCTTAGCACACTTTACCATCCAAACGGCAACTACTTTGTCACCGGTAGTGAAGATAAGACCCTAAAAGTGTGGAACCCAGAAGACTATACGGTGCTCGTGAGTTTTGATGGAAACGATGACTCAGTTTACTCGCTCGCCTACGCAACACAAGAAAACCTTATTATTTCTGGTTCTGCTGATAACGTAGTCCGGTCATGGAGAGTCACGCAGAACAATGGTAATACCCGCGGCGCGCTTGCTCGACAATACGGCGGACATAGAGGACCTGTTTATAGTGTTGACTGTGGTGTTTGGAACAACCAAGAAGTTATCGTATCCGGTAGTGCCGACACTTCTGTGATTATATGGAACATCGGCAGCGGCAATCGGGTCCGAACCTTTAACGAGTCTACAGATGCTGTCTATGTTGTACGCATAAGCCGTGATGGCACTCGCGTCGCCGCTGGCAGCCGAGATGGAAAAGTTCGAATCTGGAATATCAGGAACAATAGATTAACCCACGAATTCTAAGATTATTATAGTGGAAACGTTGTCCCGAATTCTGCCTATTATAACGTGAGTTTGATAATTAGATTGAATATAGTCCGTTGGGTAGAGCGGACGTGAAACCCAACAATTCAACCGCCTTGA
>JAGWBU010000129.1:13287-21650 GCA_021295735.1 Candidatus Poribacteria bacterium
CATTTTCGTTCTACCCCACCGAATGCCATAGGCGCATTCGGTGTTGATTCCCTACGGGATTTATCAAACTCACGTTATTATAGTTGTTAATTATTTGATTTTCGGTACGGAAAAGGTTTCCTTGACTGACACCGATAACTGAATGCTGAAAGCTACTTTGGAGGTAACATGCCATGCGTGTCAATAAAATAAATATTCTTTTAGGTCTAAATCAACACCGCAATTCGCGATCAAGGTGGCATTTGGAATCCCTTCTACGTTTGCTGCTTATCGTCTCTATGTGTGCACCGATTTCTGTATTCGCGCAAGCCACACCACGACTGAATTCTCTCTTTCCCGCTGGGGCACAAACAGGAAAAAACGTTGAAGTGAAAATTCAAGGTTCAGATTTGGATGGCGCACATACCCTCATTGTTGAAGGCGACCCTGGTATTACCGGCACACTCAACACAGGCGGCGGGGATGTTGATGAAACCCATAAACCTGTTTTTGAAACAAATTGTGGGCAGTGTCATGAGCTCCGTTCTCCAAGCAACCGTTCTATGACTGCAACACAGTGGGAAGCAGTCGTCCAACGCATGGTCCGAGACAAAGGCGCGGAAATCAGTGATGACGATCAAACCAAAATCGTTCACTACCTTAAATCCGCTGCGAGAGCAAGCGGTGGAATGACTGCCGAGTTAGTAATCGCCCCCGATGCACCAATCGGTGTCCGTGAAATTCGTATCGTTGGCAAAAACGGCGCATCTACTGCATGGCCTTTTGAAATCACAGATGTGCCCGACACTGTCGAAATCGAATCCAATAACCTTGCTGAATCTGCCACTACAATAGAATTGCCTATTATTATCAACGGCGTTGTCAGTTCAGGCGGCGATGAAGATTTTTTCACCTTTCAGGGAACCAAAGGTGATCGATGTGTTTTCAATGTAAAAGCGTATCGATATAACAACATTAGCCAACAGTTCTTCAATCCGACAATATCACTTTTTGATGCACAAGGCAAAGAACTTGCGCGGAGCAACGGATTCTATAGCCTTGACCCACTTATTGACTTCACGTTACCCGAAGATGGCGCCTATTTTTTACGCATCCGAGACCTGCTCTATCGTGGAAATCCAGATTCTGTCTACCGTTTGACAAGCGGTGTTGTTCCTTACAACACCTATATTTATCCAACAGGTGGAACAATTGGAAACGTAATCAAAACCACAATTGGTGGCGAAAATCTTCCAGAAACTGAGTGGGAAGTCAAACTACCGGGTGATCAACAACCAGGCGTTAAATTCATCCGTACACCTTACGGAATTTTCCCATTTTTCGCCAACAAGTACTCTGAAGAAATTGAACGTTCACTTGAGGAAGCTACCCACAACCAAACTGCTGATGTAGAAGAAAACGAAACGCATGCCAAAAATGCCGAGTCCGAGATTCTTTTCCAAACCAAATGCATCGCATGCCACGAACTTCGTTCACCGAATAACCGCGCACTAACCGCTGAGCAGTGGGAAAACACTATCATACGAATGGCGGAAAAAGAGAACGCGGACATTACAACCACGGATCGTGATAGAATTATTGCCTTTGTTGCTGAGGAAGTCGTCCGCATGGGACAACTCATTGCCAAACAGATTGAAGTCTCGCAACATATTACAACCCCTGGAGCAATCAGTGGTCGTGTCTCTAAACCGGGTGAGGTGGACTATTACCGCTTTACAATTGAAGAAGGTTCTCGTCTCGGACCTTGGTGGGTTATCCATCCATTTGATAATACAGACGAAAAAGGGTTTGATACCGTCTATCCTCCTGAAGTCGAAATTGATCTTAAAAAAGACTACATCGGCAAAGATGGACGAAAAATTAGATGGTATAGGACTAACCGCAGAGGTGAAAATGTCTTCTCGAATGTACCAGAAGATGATGTGACTGGATATGCTTTAACTTACTTTGAATCTGAACGCGACCAGAAGTATCTCTTGTCCCTCGGTTCTGATGATACGATTAAGATATGGGTAAACGATCAATTGATCTTCAGTAAATACGTACATCGAGCGCTTAGGCGGGGAGACGATGTTATTGAGTTACCCATTTCCAAAGGCAGAAATAAAATTCTGTTTAAGATTACAAATGGTTATGGTCCCTGGGGCTTTTTCGCTGACATTGGCGGTTATTCCATTGTTCTATCCGCAGAAAACCTTAATTCACCTTTGAGTCCTTCGTTAACCTTGTTGAACGCTGCAGGTAGGGTGTTAAGGAATAACGCTGGTAGAGGTGGTAGACGGAATGCGATTATTGATTACAGTTTTGCACAACCGGGTGTCTATGCTCTCCGTGTTGAAGATATTACCGGTAAAGGTGGAGACGGTTATGTCTACCATTTAGATGTCCATCCAACTACACCTGACTTTGCTATCTCAGTGACTCCTGACAATCCAAATATTGGTCGCAGCGGCACAGTACTCTTAGAAGTTACATTACAGCGAAGAGTTGGGTTTACTGAACCGATACAGCTCTCTGTTGAAAATCTTCCGCCCGGTATTTCAGCAAGCAAGAGTGCTATTCTCTCTGAAGGCGGAAATGAACAAGGTTATCTCACCCTCACTGCTTCGCCAGATGCCGAATTAGTATACAGCGTTGTTCAAGTAGTCGGCACCGTCACAACAACATCTGGACATCAGATACGGCGTGCCGCTACGCCAGTGGAGGTATATCGCATTCGGAACAATGATCGAACTGTTCAACGGAAAAACATTGTCGTCAGTGTAACAGAGTCTTCACCTATTATTGTTTCTACTACCCCTGACGAAGTCGTGGTAACCCCGGATGGACCGGTTAACATTACCGTAAAAGTTGATCGACGGAAGGGCAACCGACAAAACATAAACTTGACTGCAGTCGGTTTACCTACTGGTGTAAGACTCCAACGTCAGACAACCGTACTCCGAAGAGGCGCATCCGAAGCAACATTAACGCTTGTTCCGAATATCGTCTCCAGTGGAACAGAAGAATTGCGACAAAATCCATTTATTGGAAATAAGCAGACACGCCCGTATACCTTTGTCGTTAATGCTTCGGTTGGAAATCGACGTATCGCAAGCAGTCCTGCTGTGAAGCTCTGGCTCGGAAACCCATCAAGCTCTGATGAGCAGGCAAAATTAGAAGGAAATTAATCCTGCCATCTTCTATTTTGCACAATGCTTTGAAAACGTTAAGGCGAGGTCTGTGCCTCGCCTTCTACATTTTTCTTTAACCTTGTCTAAATGATACTTTCTAACTTTATTTGCGGAGGTGTGAATGTCAGGATATTATCGATTCCCAACTATTTCTCAGGAAACCATTGTTTTTGTTTGTGAAGATGATTTGTGGACAGTTCCTATCAGTGGTGGCGTGGCACGAAGACTCACATCGAATCTTGGCGCAACAGGTTCCCCACAGTTGTCCCCGAACGGTGAACGGCTCGCATTTGCTGGGCGTGAAGAAGGTCCAGCAGAAGTTTACGTTATGCCAGCACTCGGCGGAGAAGCAAAACGGCTTACTTATCAGGGAAGCAATGCCAGCATTGTTGGTTGGAGTGCTGATGGGGAAAGTATTCTTTATTCCAGCGGTGCGGGGTCAGCATTTGGTGCATGGATATGGAGCATTTCCGCTGACGGAGGTGAACCGGAACGTCTTCCTTATGGCCCCGCGAACCACATCGCATTCGGAGAAAACGGCGGCGTTGTACTCGGCAGGTTAACACGCGAACCAGCACGATGGAAACGTTATCGTGGTGGCACAGCCGGACAACTCTGGATAGATATAGATGGAAATGGACAATTTCAACCGCTTGCACCTGTTGATAGTAATTTTACCACGCCAATGTGGATTGGGGATCGTATCTATTTTATCTCTGACCACGAAGGCGTAGGCAATGTCTATTCCTGCCGGACCTCTGGCGATGACATTCAACGTCACACACATCAAGAAACCTACTACTGCCGATCCGCACAAACTGATGGCACCCGCATCGTCTATCACGCAGGTGCAGACCTATGGATATACGATATTAAAGAAGATACCAATGACCAAGTTGACATTGAATTCCGAAGTCCACGTATCCAGCGACAACGCAAATTTGTAAACGCTTCACAGTATCTACAGGATTATGCACCATCCGCTGATGGCAGGTCTATTACTCTAACTTCTCGCGGTAAACTTTTTACTATGGCAAATTGGGACGGTGCTGTCCTACAGCAAGGCAATCGCAGCGGCACCCGATACCGAATGACGCGATGGCTTAACGATGGAAAACGCGTTGTTACCCTTTCCGATGCTGACGGAGAAGAAGCGCTTGAAATCCACACCTGTGATGGTAGCGAAGAAATTCGCCGTCTTGATGAACTTGACATTGGTCACGTTAGGCAACTTTCAATCTGTCCAAAAGGGGATGACTTGAAAGACCAACTTCTCATCGTCAATCATCGCTTTGAACTTCTGCATATAGAACTTGAAACATCTGAGCTACGAGTACTTGACAAAAGCCTCTATAATCGCATTCAAGGCGCAAGTTGGTCACCCGATGGAAAATGGATTGCCTATAGTTTCCCTGCTACAGAGACTACATCTTCAATCAAGTTGTGTAATGTTGAAACTGGAGAAACATCATACATCACGCAGCCAGAATTCAACGATTTTGCACCGGCTTGGGATCCAGATGGAAAATATCTCTATTTTCTCTCACAACGCGAATTTGATCCTGTCGGGGACGCCCTTCACTTTGACCTCGGATTTCCTACAGCGACACGTCCCATGTTGGTGACATTGCAGAAAGAATTACGAAATCCATTTTTACCTGCTACACCGTCACCTGAGGATGAGAAAGAAAAAGAAGATGAGGAAAAGGAGGACAAGGATACTGAAGAAAAGTCTAACGAAAAAAACGGTGATTCTAAAAAGAAAGATGATGAAAAAAAGAAAAAACCAATTGTTATTGAGTTAGACGGTATTGAACAACGTGTTATCGCTTTTCCTTACTCACATGGACGTTACAGACAGATTGCTGGTGTTGAGGGCAAAGCGATTTTCACGTCTTTTCCTGTTCAGCATGCGACCAACGCACCCGGTGAGGAAGATTCAAGTGCTAAGGGCAAACTCCACGCTTACGACTTCAAAGAACAGAAAAAGGAAGTGCTTGTTCCAGATATTGACTCTTTCCAACTTTCGCGTGATTACAAAAATCTTTTATATCGCACAGGAAACCGGTTGCGCGTCATCAAAGCGGGCAAAAAAGCTGAAGATGACCAAAAATCCGAAAACAAAGGCGGCAGGAACCGACACAGCGGTTGGATAGATGTAAACCGCGTCAGACCTTCCGTTATCCCTTCTGCCGAATGGAAACAGATGTATCGCGAAGCATGGCGACTTCAACGCGACTATTTTTGGACCGAAAATATGTCCGATGTTGATTGGGAGAACGTATATCAACGTTATCTCCCTTTACTTGAACGGGTTGCGACCCGTGCAGAATTTTCTGATTTGATGTGGGAGATGCAAGGGGAACTCGGCACCTCACACGCGTATGAATCTGGCGGCGATTATCGTAGTTCTCCAAACTACGCACAGGGATTTCTCGGTGCCGATTTTGTTTACGACTCAGAAAACGAAGGTTATCGCATCACACACATTGCGCGCGGCGACACATGGAATGAGAGAAGAGATTCACCGCTCAACGCGCCCGGTATCAACGTCCAAGAAGGAGATGTTCTCCTTTCTATTGGTGGGCAACAGGTAAGTGAAAATGTTTCTCCAGGTGAGTTGTTAGTCAATCTTTCGGGACAAGAGGTCCAAACCACGTTCAAAAATGCTAACGACGGTGAAAAACGCGTTGTCACAATCAAGGTGCTCGGTGGTGAAAGTGAATTACGGTACCGCGAATGGGTCGCGCAGAATCGGAAATACGTTCACGAAAAAACGGATGGTAAGGTTGGGTACGTGCATATCCCCGACATGGGCAGACGTGGATATGCTGAGTTTCATCGCGGCTACCTCGCTGAAGTTAGCTATCCCGGTCTGCTCATTGATGTCCGCTATAATGGGGGTGGAAATGTTTCGCAACTAATCTTAGAGAAATTGTCTCGTCACCGCATCGGATACGCTGTTCCACGATGGGGCACGCCACATCCATATCCTGCAGCTTCTGTGTTAGGCCCGATGGTCACTGTCACGAACGAAAATGCAGGGTCAGATGGTGACATCTTTTCACACTGCTTCAAATTGATGAAGTTAGGGAAACTTATCGGTAAGCGAACGTGGGGCGGCGTTATCGGTATTTCGCCACATCAAGGTTTTGTAGATGGTGGTTCAACAACGCAACCGGAGTATTCTTTCTGGTTCGTTGATGTCGGTTGGAACGTTGAAAACTACGGTACCGACCCGGACATTGAAGTAGATTATCGTCCGCAGGATTATATGGGAGAAGATGATCCGCAACTTGATAAAGCGATTGAAATTCTCCTCCAGGAGATGGAAGATAATCCGCCCGAACTCCCCGATTTCGGTGAACGTCCACGTCTCACATTGCCAACCTTACCGAAAGCCGAATAAGACATATTCATTTTATTTCTGTAGGCGCGCTTTGCAAGCGCGCCTTTCCTTGTTTAATACTGCACGATTATTCGGAGTTGATTTGGAAGGTGTTATGTGCTAAAATGCTCCATATATTGATTATCTCACTAATTCAATAATTGGAAAAACATTAGGATTCCCTATAGATGAGGAACGATGAGTATGGCAAAACACAGGTTGAAATCCAATTCACACTCCCTATTGACGAAACACTGCTGCACCATAAAACTAATGCAGAATTCAAGGCAAAAGAGGCTTTTGTGCTTGAACTCCTTCGGCAAGGTGACATCAGTTCGGGCAAAGCCGCAAAACTTCTTAACATATCGAGATGGGATCTCTCATAGTTGATGTCTCCTGCTGGAATTTCTCCTTTTGCTGAGCAGACTGCAGAAGAATTAGCAACTGAAGTTGAAAGTGCTTTAAGAATTCTGAATAGATAAGGAAGACAAAAGCCACCATGCGTATACTCTGTGTGAACGTAGGAAGCACCTCGTTCAAATACCAAATCATCAATATGGAAACAAACACCTCTCTCGTCAAGGGAGGTGTAGAACGTATCGGTAATTCTCCCTCTGGGTTCACGCATGCGGTACCGGGAAAACCTACCCGCGAAGGCGAAATTGACGCACCATCACATATTGATGCGATTGCCCACGCCATGCAACTCATCACGGATCCCGAAGTCGGTTGTCTTACAGACCTCAACCAATTGGACGGTGTCGGGTTTAAAACTATTCTTGCCAAAGGATACTGGCGTTCAGCAAGGATTACAGAAGACGTTATCGCAGCATTAGAGGCATCTACACCACTTGCACCAATGCACAATCCTGCCTATATCGCCTCCATCCGCGCCTTTCAGGAATTCCTTCCCACAACACCGCTCGTTGCTGTTTTTGAGACGTGGTTTCACCAGACTATCCCGGATTACGCCTACGAATTCGGTGTTCCTCGCTTCTGGGTAGAAAAACATGGCATCCGCAAATACGGATTTCACGGTGCATCGCACCGCTACATCTCTGAACGCGTGCCGAAAATGCTTGGTCTTGATAGCGGAGACGGACTTCGGATTATCTCCTGCCATCTCGGAGGTAGTTCCTCCATCTGCGCCATCAAAGATGGGGAGTCTATTGACACCTCAATGGGCACGTCAACACAATACGGTATGGTCCAATCTACTCGCTGTGGAGACTTAGATGCCTTTGCTGTCCTGTATCTGATGGATAGAGAGGGTTTTTCTACCGATGAAATTCGTCGGCAGTTGATTGAGGAATCGGGCGTGAAAGGCATCTCCGGCACCAGTGGCGATATGCGTGACGTAGAAGCGGCGATAAATGCTGGCAACGACAATGCTCGCTTAGCCTTAGAAACTTATGTTTACGGTATAAAAAAATATATCGGTGCGTACATTGCTGCGCTTGGTGGGGTTGATGTCATCGCTTTTGCCGGTGGTATCGGGGAAAAGAGTGTAACGACACGCGCGCAAGTCTGTGAAGGACTTGAATGGTGCGGTATCCATTTAGACGCTGAAAAAAATGCGAATTCAACTGGAGAAGCTGATCTTTCGATGGACAACAGCCGCACGAAAATTCTCGTTGTTTCTACGAATGAGGAACTTATTGTTTCACGTGAAACTGCAAGCGTCCTAAAAGGATAGATGCCACGCGTGAATGCACAAATATAACCTAATGAACTTTGACAATCAAACGGGGTAATGTTATGATGGTATAATCCAACATAAAAGGAGTATACCCTGGCAAAAC
>JAGWBU010000129.1:21811-31301 GCA_021295735.1 Candidatus Poribacteria bacterium
ATATATATGACGAAGAAGGTTTTGATGGGTTAATCCAGCGGCAGCATGGCGGAGCAAGACAGCGATTTTCAAAAAAAAAAGAAGAACTATTAGAACGTGTGCGCCAAGCCCAGATGAATTGTGGATAAAGCGAAAGGTGTCATCAAGACGATCACAATCAAACGTGACAGGTGCGGTGATTATTGGATATGCTTTTCGTGCGAGAATGTTGACGATTCCAAACCAAACGCCAAGACGGGTAAGAGCGCAGGGTTTGATTATGGAAACAAAACATTTCTAACAAGCGACGAAGGCGATAAGATACAATCACCGCAGTTTTTCAAACAATCACTCAACACGTTGCGATCTCTCAACAAAGCACTCAGCCGTAAAGTCAAAGGTTCTAACAACTGGTATCGTGCATACCGTGCTTTAGCAAGACAACACAGAAAAGTTGCCAGACAAAGAGAAGATTGGCAGTGGAAACTGACTGACAAACTTTGCGAACCTTAATGGTATGAAACGGCTTTGGGGACGCAAAGTCTCTGACCACGCCTTCTACCATTTCGGACAGATACTGGAACAGAAGTTGTGAAGCACGGCAAAAAACTTGTGCAAATCAGTCAATGGACAGCAACGACAAAACCTTGCAGTGATTGTGGATACCATAACGAAGAACTTTCTCTTTCAGATAGACAGTGGACATGCTCCGAATGTGGCTCACACCACGACAGAGACATCAACGCTGCTGTCAACATCAAACGGGCAGGCTTGGCTGCCTAAAGTGGAGCGACACTAAGACGGTCAACTCTCTGAGAAAACCGCAGTCGCGAGGAAGCACAAGCCCCTACCTTTAGGTAGTGGGTACCTATGACATTCCCACTGATATCCCGTTTTATTTAATGTCTTTTTTGATACATAAACCAAACCTCTAAAATCAATGCAAGGTAAAAAGATGAAAAACGCACAACTATCTAACCCTGAAATCGACTCCAAAAATCTTCCTGCAGTTTTGGGCGGGACACCAGTTTTTGAAATATCAGAAGATGCCCCGTTTCCGAAATTAGATCAATGGCGTCAAATTACCGAAGCAGAGGCACAAGTTGCTTACGAAATGACGTTGCGAAACGAGTTGTCAAGCGGATCTTCTACTGTGCAAGAATTTGAGCGAATTTGGCGTGAACGACACCAGACACAATTCGCTATGAGTCTTACCAACGGTACCGCTGCCCTACATAGTGCAATGTTCGGCCTCGGGGTTGGCCCTGGCGATGAGGTTATCTGTCCTACCTACACCTGGATGGCTTCTATAACACCTGCTCTAATGCTGAATGCAAGACCCGTCTTTTGTGAAGTTGACCCTAAAACGTTGCTAATTGATGTTAATGATGTTCGGCAGCGTATTACAAAGCGAACAAAAGCAATTGTTGCAATACATCTGTGGGGTAACGTGTGCAACATGGATGCCTTGATGGCACTCAGTCAAGAAACAGGTGTGCCTATAATAGAAGACTGTTCACACGCGCACGGCGCGTTTTATAAGGGAAAACTGTGTGGCAGTATCGGACAAGTGGGCGCATGGAGTTTGCAAGGAAGCAAAGCATTGTCTGCAGGCGAAGGCGGCATGCTCGCTACGAATGACATCACAGTTTTTGAACGCGCATGTTTATTAGGTCAGGTCAATCGCAGGATAGATAGTATAGGGGACCCAGTTTTGGATCCATCAGCGCTTTCCTACGCACATCTGCCGCCTATGGGATTAGGAGTTAAATATCGCGCACATCCATTAGCAATTGGCATTGCATCCGTGCAACTACAAAAACTTGATGAACTCAACACAAACCGCCGTGCATATATTGAACAGATCACAAACGGATTAGAAGATATTCCTGGAGTATATCCTATTGAGCGATATACCGGTGCGGAGCCAGCAGCATTTTTTGGATTTCCTATCCATTACCGCGAGGAAGAAATGCACAGTCTATCGGCACAAGTGTTTGCGCATGCTCTACGGAAAGAAGGTGTCTTGGCAAATAATAATCCATATCCGCTCATGGTCGGTGATGGTGTGCCTGTTTTTTCTTCAAGTTTACCAACGAATAGTAACCCGTATCCGCTACTTCATACGCTTCCGCTCTTTGCGAAAGGGCTCGATATTTTCACTAATGGACGTGGGTCTCTTTGTCCATCTGAGATGGGTGGAGATTATGATGGATACGCCACTGGAGACTTGCCAATAACTGAGAAAATCTGTTCACAATTGGTATTTTTACCACTGTTAACAAAGCCTGTTCCAAAGGCAACTGAACGTATACTTACGGCAATTCGAAAAATTTCCAATCACGCAGAACTTTTGGCTAATACCGTCAAAGATGGCAAGGTATAGAATTTTTTAGAAAAATGTCATTTGAATTTTCGAGTCTCACGCGAACTCAAAATATAAAAACCTTAAAGACAGAACCGTTAGATGTATTAGTTATCGGTGGTGGCATCGTCGGGGCTGGCTTAATTCGAGACCTCGCGTTAAACGGGGGAATCAAGGCTGGTTTGATTGAACAAGGTGATTTTGCCAGTGGAACAAGTGGTGCAAGTTCTCAGCTTATTCACGGTGGGTTCCGCTATCTTGCCACACGCGACATCGGTCTTGTGAAACAAGCGCGCAAGGAACGAGAAATACTGCTTCATATCGCACCTAACCTCGTTAAACCTATACCGTTGGCGATTCTTAGTTATAAGGGTGACCCGTATCCACTCACCGGTATTCAACTCGCCGCACGTTATTACAATCATCTCTCGAAATCAGACATAGCAGAAAAGTCAAAGCTTCTGCGAGATGTCCATAAGATACAAGCCATGGTCGGCCCTGTTGCGACAGATGCATTAAAAGGCTGTGTTGTGTTATGGGACAGCAAGGTAGACGATGCGAGACTAACTATAGCAACACTTAAAGACGCATATCAGAACGGTGGGATTGTAACGAACTATGTCCAGTTTCTTCATTTTATTGCCCAACCCGATACGTCAAATCCAACGCACCGCATAATGGCTAAAGATACTATTTCTGGTGAATGTTTTGAGATTGCCGCACGAAAAATTGTTTCTACGGCAGGTCCTTGGACAGATCAGTTATGGCGTAAAGACCCCAGTTATGATGGAGTTCCTCGATTGGTGACCAAAAATGCTAAAGGAATTCACCTTATTTTGCCACGTTGTGTTGGGGGAAATAGTTCAGTTCAGTATGGTGTGATAACAGTGACACAGGCAGAAAAGTCGCATAATGAAAAGCAGCGCGCAATTTTTATTTTGCCCGGTGAGCACGATACCTCTATCATTGGCACAACTGAAACGACACCAGAGGGCGAACCGGAGTCTGTCCGTCCTTCCACAAAAGAAGTGGCGTATCTGCTTTCTGAAATACAGCGGCTTTTTCCAAGTATGTCGTTTGATCGCAGCGCTATTATTGGTGCTTATGCGGGAATACGTCCTCTCATCGCTACCAACAATTCTAAACAAATAAGTGAAAACGAAAGTCGTAATTTTGTTTCCCGAGAGCATCTAATCACTGAAAGTCCAAGCGGCATCCTATATGTTTATGGCGGAAAACTAACGACACACCGTCTGATCGCTGAGGAAACGGTAGACTACTTGGCAGAATCTCTAAATGTGCCTCGTGAATGTAAAACTGCTGTCTGTCCCTTGCCAAGTGCTATCTCAGAAGGACTTTGCGCGGATGACATTGATACAGTAATACGTTCAAACCATCAATCTGTAGTTAACTTACTTCCAAATTGTGATAAAGAACGTCTCATCCAAAGGTATGGAAACAGAGGATATCAAACCATTCAAGAGTTTGTGAATCAGGATGCAACGCTCGCTGAACCGATCACAACGTCTCTTCCATTTGTAAAAGCAGAAATCCTTTATGCTTATTGGGGAGAAATGGCAATTACGTTAGAAGACCTGCTGTGGAGACGCACCCGCATTGGACGGACGCAGGGACAAGGTTTAGACATAGCACCACAAATAGCGCAATTTCTCGGTAAATGGAACAACTGGAATCAGGCAAGGGTCGCAGCAGAAGTTGAGAAGTATACCCACCGCATTCAGTGGTTAAATCATAATTTGTAAAAATACTTTTAGCCAGGACACAGTTTTATAAAAACATGAATTGGTTCCGTTTTGGCAATCCGGAGTTCCTCTTTTTCCTATGGATCGGATTGCCGCTTTTAATTCTATTGCTGCTTTTTGGATTGCGCATGAAACGAAAAGCAATGCTGCGATTCCAAAGCAATCTGGATACAACACATCTGAAACGACACAAAGTTCAAGCTGTGTTCTTGATGTTGAGTTATCTCCTGGTAACGCTTGCGATCGCGCAGCCACAGTGGGGTGCTAAACCTGAAACAGCCGCAGAAAGGTTAGATGTAATGCTTGCATTGGATATTTCTACCAGTATGCTTGCTACAGATGGCAATTCTGTACGCCGACTAACACGTGCCAAAAATGTCATGTTTTCCTTGCTGGAGCAGCTTCAAGGTGATCGTGTCGGTTTACTTTATTTTGCTGAGGCGAGTATCGTGGTATGTCCATTGACAAACGACATCACTACGCTCAAAGAATTTTTAACAGCGATGACACCTGAAACACTTGTCCATAGAGGCACACAAATTGGTAATGCAATTGAGATAGCAACTACCCGACTCGTCCCAGAGCAGAGAAACTTGACTACAACAGATACCGATTCCAGTGGACAAAAAGTGTTGATTTTTTTTACGGATGGTGAGGATCACGGGACAGACGCTATTGCGGCAGCGAAAGCAGCTAAGAGAGATGGTCTGCATATCTATTGTGTCGGTATTGGAAATCCCGATAAACCTGTTCCGATACCACTGCCGATTGAAAGCACAGGATACAAGCGGGATGTTAATGGACAACTGGTCCTAACCGCGTTAGATGAGGACTATTTAGACGAGATTGCTAAAGCGGGAAATGGGAACTATTACCATGCAAACGAGGGTATCACACAGTTAACGACTGACCTGACACGACTTGAAAAGCAAAAATATAGGATTCACTCAGATGGTAAATATCAAGAAAGGTTTCAATGGTTTGTTGGGTTAGGACTAATTTTCTTGGTTGGTGAATTGTTGATTCAGAAATGGGAAATCGGAAGAAAGGCAAATAATGGAAGTTTCAAAGCATGATCGCTTCTTTCAACTTTGTAGCGTAATTATAGTAAATTATGTAAATAAGTTCACATATATTCTGTAGGAGCGATCTCCGAATCGCGACGAAACCACTAATAGCAGTTAATTGTAGAATCCACTATAATGTAAATTATGTTTTCTTGTAAATCAGACCACCGGGACGGAATCGCATTAGCAAAATAAGGACAATGCCAAAAATAAGGTAACGCGCACCTGCTAATTCGGGATATTCAGTAAATTGGGTAAGAACTTCACGTAAAATTTCTCCTAATGAGCCAAGAATAACTGCACCTATCATCGCTCCTCTGATGCTTCCCATACCTCCGAGGACCACCATACAGAGGATCAGGATTGATTCCCAGAATTCAAAGAATGGCGCACTAATGTTGACTTGAAATTGTGCGATGAAGCATCCTCCCAATGCCCCAATTGCAGCACTCACTGCAAAAGCAAGCGATTTATAACGACCAACATTAATCCCCATGCTTTCTGCTGCATTCTCGTCTTCGCGGATGGCAACCCACGCTCTGCCAACACGAGAATTCTGTAACCTATAGGTAATAAAAACAACCAAAATTAGCAAAATAAGAATGTGGTAATAGTTGTGCCAATTTTGATTGAACGTTATTTTAAAAATACCTGGCAAAGATAGGCTTGGGGCAGGAATCCCACGGAGTTGTCCATTTGGAGCACCAATTAACCACTGTTCGTTTCTCACTATGCGAAAGAACAACTCGGCAAACCCAAATGTGACAATCGCAAAGTAATCTCCCGTAAGCCGTAAAGTTGGTATTCCACGCAATAAACCCCACACTGTGCCATGTAGCACAGCCAGCGGCAAGGCAAACCAATAGGGAATACCAAGACGCTGCATCAATAACCCGGCTGTGTAACCTCCAATCAAATAGAAGGCAACATATCCGAGATCAAGTAGTCCTGTAAATCCGCAAACGATATTTAGTCCGACAGCGAGAAGCATGTAGAGACAAGCACGAACAACAATCCGTAGTACGTAATCTCCACCCGGCCAACCAAAGTCGATTCTATATTCGGATAAAAATTTCCCTATACCATCAATACCATACATGAACAGTGGTAAAAAACAGATACATAGGCAGAGAATTATGTTTTTAGGTGTTAATTTATCTCGCATCTAAGACTCATACTCGCGCTTTTCACTATGCGCGTGTGCTTGTTGATTTGCCAAATAAACCAGATGGACGAATCAAAATTACAAGAATCATGATAATATATGCAAATGCTATCCGATAACCAGAGTGAATGTCAGCACCAAATACTTCGGCTATCCCAATCACGAGTCCACCGAAAATTGCTCCAGAGATACTACCAATCCCACCAAGAACAGCAGCTGCAAACGCAGCAACCCCCTTATGATATCCCATCGTAGGTGTAACAACTTCACTCAAACCAACCATAATGCCTGCAACTGCGCCTAAGGCAGAACCGATGGCAAACGTTACTGCAATAACTTGGTTCGTTCTTATCCCCATTAAATTCGCTGCAACCGCATTTTGCGCGCACGCACGCATCGCTTTTCCTATTTTGGTTAAGTAAATCAACATGTTTAGGACGATCATTAAAACAATTGCTAAAAAGAGAATAAACACGTCACGAAAAGGTAGAATACCACCTCCAGGAAGCGGTATGGCATTTATAACTTCGCCTGTTTTTGTCACTTCACTGAGAAAAAAAGACGGCAGAGATTCAGACGGAAATTGACGCGGTCTCGCTGACCAAATCATTCGCGCGAGGTTTTGCAATGCAAGCGATATACCGATAGCCGTTATCAGCGCTGATAGACGCGGTGCATTTCGAAGCGGCCTGTATGCTACAAAGTCAATCAACATTCCTAAAATAGCACAAAGGAGCATGCTAAACGGCAAAGCTATCCAAAACGGTATACCAAAAACCGTGATAAGCATAAGTGCAATGTAGGCGCCAAACATGTAAATCTCACCATGCGCGAAGTTAATCAATTGAATAATGCCGTAGACCATTGTGTAACCAACAGCAATAAGCGCATAAATACCCCCGAGTACCAATCCATTGATTAATTGTTCAAAAATTTGGGCCATCATTTCTTGTTTTTAGTCCCCCATTATGGAGATGTCTCACAGGACATTTTGCACTTAAGCTATTAGAGGTAAAACCAATTACTCCATATCAAGTAGTTGTTCCTCAGCTGCAGCAAATTTCCCATCTTTTACTATCTTTACATAAGCCGGTTTATCAATCGTGTCCCCATTATGATCAAAATAGGTTAGCCCTGTGATCCCTTTGAAGCCTTCTTCAGGCGTATCTATAGCGGCTAAATGTTCACGGATAGCCGTTCGATTATCTGCAACCGATGCTTCCGAATTATAAGTTTTTTGAAGTGCTTCGGCAATCATTCCAACCGCATCGTAAGTTAAAGCAGCCCAAGTATCTGGCGGCACACTGTGAAGTTTTTCAAAATTGGATGCCATCTCCTGCGCTTTTTTGTCATCAGCACCAAATAAAAAGGGAGTCGTAATATAGGTGCCTTCTGCAGCTCTTGAACCAGCAGTTGTCAGGAAATCGGCATTATCAATACCATCTGCCCCAAAAAATTGTGCAGTAATCCCTGCTTCACGTGCTTGCTTTACAATCAAGCCAGCTTCCGTATAAAGTCCAGAAATAAAAATAGCGTCAGGCTTTTTGGCTTTAATGCTGGTCAGTTGTGCCTTAAAATTGGTAGTATCCCTTTCGTACGCTTCTGAGGCAACAAGAGTAAGTTCTGTATTTTCGACTTCAGCGACAAACGCGTTTCTTAAACCACGCCCATAATCATCGTTATCAAAAAAGACAGCAACCGACTCAAGATCGGTCAAAACATTATCTATATATTGCGCAATGAATTTTCCCTGAAAATCGTCTCGATATAAATTACGAAAAGTCCATTTGCTCCCTTCGCAAACCTCTACAGCAGTAGAACCAGGGGAAAGTTCAACAATACCAACACGATCATAAATAGTTTGACCAGCTAATGAACACGCACTGTTAAAATGCCCAACAACTGCCAAGATTTTGTTGTCGTTTGCGATGCGTTCTGCCACAAGACTTGCTTCTGATCCTTTGCCAGCATCATCTCTAAAAAGCAGCGTCAATTTCATACCATTGATTCCGCCAGCTTCGTTAATCTCTTTTTCTTTAAGTTGAGCACCTCGTTTGATCATATCTCCAAACGCAGCAGCACCGCCTGTATAGGGTGCTGCAACCGCAACTTTTAACTCTTGTTGTGCTTCTTGTGTTTCGTCCGTTTCGTCAGCATTGTCTGTATTTTTGGCTGGCGGTTGGCATCCCCATACGGATAAAAGTCCCACTACCAGTAACCCTACAAGCCAATTTCTCATTTACATATACTCCTTCATTGTATAGCAGATTTTTCTGAAACGACCTGCCTAAAGTCAAATTTAAATTTCAATTTTTCCTGCTTGCCATCTGAACGTACTACGTTGATTTCGGGAACAATAATCCGCATTTCCGTATTGTCAAGATTGAGTCTTTCAAATATTAAAAGTCCACGTCGCTTTGCACCTTTGAACAACTTTCCACTCTCAAAGAGACTTTCCGCAACGACTGCATGTCCTTCCTCCAATGCTGCCATATCCAAGTAAGTTTGAGAGTATGGATAATATCTGTGATAGGGAGAATGATGGTGTGGATATGTTCTTGCGGGTAATACGTTATGCTCTGAGGGAGTCACGTTGTCGTAGAGGTCTTCAAAGTAATCGTAAGTAAGGTTTGCGTATTGCGCGCCATTTCGATCAATAAGTATTGCCGATTCTTCAACCAAAACCCGTGGCGTATCAAGATTGTGGACTGTCATTTCAAAAACTGTATAGATCGGTTCAACATCACCACGTCTGCCAACAATGAGATAAGGATTGATGCGCGGATCATCGGTTAACTCAAATATCTCTACTTCATCAAGCGGTTCAATGGTAACAGCAACCCCTTTTTGCAGCATGGTAACAGCACCTGTTTCAGGATTAATTTTTGTGTTTGTCTGTCCTTCAATTGGTTCTATGTAGACCTCAACTGAAGGTTGCGGCACCACTGCACAACTCGCTAACAGTACACTGACTAAAATAAGTATACCGAAGCGTAAGTAGTTTGTATATGTACCTTTCAGTATTTGGCATGTCATGAACTTTGCCCTCCTTTTCACCGTAAAACACCAATAATACCACATTAACTTGATTCATATTTATGGAGCAGTTAGGAAAACGCACCTTATGCGTCAATTTAAGGATATACCCTCT
>JAGWBU010000228.1:0-314 GCA_021295735.1 Candidatus Poribacteria bacterium
GGATACTCCTTATAATTAGATTGTTATTATACCACAATCTTGGTTTAGACAGTGGCCCTAATTTCCGATGGCAGTACATTTCTTTGTTTTATTCCTTTTTGGAGTTTTATTCCTTTTTGGATGTGCTAACAACCACCTTGTCAAAATATTCGGTGAAGAAGCAAATCACAATTTCCTAAAGTCCCGATGGGGCATGACACAAGCACAAATCGAATTTGCACACGTAGGAGACACCTTAGCACTCCCTGTCAAACCCCCTGCCTTTAGGTAGGGGATGTAGACAGCTCAGCAGTTTATGTGTCAAAAAAACCTTG
>JAGWBU010000228.1:536-2572 GCA_021295735.1 Candidatus Poribacteria bacterium
GATGTAAGACGCTTCTTCGGAAACGCTAACTGCTACGAAGCACAAGCCCCTGCCTTTAGGTAGTGGGTCACTATGACTGGATAGGACAACCACTTATCTTATCTACAAAACGAAGTTTGAAGATGTCCCTTGCAAACTTATCTATACCTTCAAGAACAATCGGTTACGTACTGCTGGGTATATAACACATATACCCGTGAAAAATGCCGAAAATATCATCAAAAAATGTGTTTCAGAACATGGAATGCCAACAGTTGTTTCTGATGGAATGACTTGGAAAACACCAGATACAGTAATATATGCTCGTTCATATAGATCAGTGACCACTGTAACGCCTACGAAACATGCATATTCATCAGGGGGTGCGCTTGCACATATCCTTCACGGTAAACTGCCAAAAGATCAAGCAGGTGTTCAGCACAGATTTGATGCTATGTTCACATTTATTGATAAGGAATTCTACAGTGATCTTGAAGAAATGGACGATCCATTAAGAGAATTAATATTTTATGAAAAACAACTATTTGGTATTATTCTAAGACGCGGGCGTACTATTTACAAAGGTGGTGGATTTACTCTTCCGTCAAATTAACTCATGAACATAACCCCACACTTTAACACCCCCTACCTTAACATTTTGCTACAATTTAACTTGATTAAAAAATAGTTTAATCGTATATTTTAACATTCATATTCATAGATAAGAAGAAACGCAATGAAAAACAGACTTTACTGGGGGCTTGGTGTCCTCATTCTGCTTGTTGGTGGTTTTATATTCTACCAGCAATATGCAGACATCCAGCAGCTCAAACAAGACCCTGCTGAGGCACAGAAACTGCTTGAAGAAAAGACGAAACCGATAGCAGAGAATGCGAAGCCCGCAGCGCGCTACGGCTTCAAGATGGTTCAGCATGACGACCACTGGCATGAAGTGCCAATAGACGCACCTGATGTGTCGCAAGAGGAAACACATAATACGCCTACTGTCCATGAGGCATCTGTCGAAGTACCGCAAGGAAGCACGCAGAACGCTGCGTGGGTCGAGTGGTCGAAAAAGTATAATGAACTATCTAAGGCATTCTTGCAAGCCTCAGCGTCAGATGTGCTGCCATCGACAGAAGACGAGGAGAAACGATTTGAGACGGACGATCAGTACAGAAAAGAAGTACAACGCAAATATAGCGAAGCATTGCAAAAATCTGCCAAGATATACACAAGGATGAAAGCACTTGAGAAGGAAAATCCCCTTCTTCAAGTGAATAAGTGATGCACTTCAAAGGAGTTTAGAACTGACAACCGCCCGCCATTTCTCCGCAAATCTATTGCGTATCTATTGGATATTTATTGTGCAGCATGTCCGTTTGATACAAACGCTTTGGTAGCCAGCGTCGAATAAAAAAGGACTTTTGTTTATGATGTTTCAAAGACGTTTCATCGCTTTTATTTTCCTTTTGGTAATCGCACCCCTTGGGTGTCATATTCTCAATAAAGGAGAAGATATGTTGGTCAGAAATCTGGATGCCGTTATGCTGACGGCGAACGATTTACCGGCTACTATGGAACTCAATGTTAGCTCTTCTTTCGCTATTTCTGGTAGAAGAAAGTTCCCCCCGATTGTAGATGGATTTTTACAAACCTGGGATAGCACGCGCCCCGAAGAAAATATTGATGTGCACTACTGGTTGCTTCGGAGCGTCGAAGATGGGAGAACCGCCGGGGTCAAGTGGATGGACACGCTTGCCTCTCAAGGGATCTATCTACCCGAACCCAGGTCCGAAGATGTTATCGGCGATGCGACATGGCGCATTGAAAATAAGGAATGTATCTTATTTGTGAAAAACAATGTCCTTGTCTACATCATGGGAAACAATCCGTTGGTCAATCAAATCCCGTTCACAAGGTCGGTTGCCCGAAAGATTGAAGCCAAATTTAATGCAGCTTTGAATCAACAATGAAAATAAGGAAAAGTTGTCGGTCATCAGTTATCAGTTGTCAGTTAGTTTTGTCTGGGACACAAACGCTTTGGTAACCAGCGT
>JAGWBU010000228.1:2647-3105 GCA_021295735.1 Candidatus Poribacteria bacterium
TACAGGAGAGCACATGTTAGTCAAAAAACTCGATACCATTCTCCTCACGGCGAATGATTTACCCACCATGGAAGTGGATCCCACAATGAATCACCGCAGACGCGGTGTCGTAAAGCAACCGCCGGTTGCAGACGGATTTGAACAATCCTGGAATGGCACTCGCCCCGAAGAACATATTTATGTTCGCTACTGGCTATTTCAGACCGTTACGGATGCCCAAAAAGCCGCTGACGAATGGCAAGGCTACATTGCCGCTATACCCTATCTACCCGAACCCAATCCCGAGGATGTCATTGGAGATGCGACATGGCGCCCCGAAAATGGCGCATCCATCTGGTTCGTGAAAAACAATGTCATCGTCTATATCATGGGAAGAAGACCCCAGGTCAATCAACTCCCATTGACGAGAGCCGTCGCCCGGAAGATCGAAGCTAAAATTGAGGCAGTCTTGCCGAAAA
>JAGWBU010000130.1:0-321 GCA_021295735.1 Candidatus Poribacteria bacterium
ACCTTAAAACGACCTATTTTGAGGTGAATAATGACAAGAAGAAAATCTTGCCACTTGATAGATATGTTAGCAAAACTTTCAGATCCCGCAAGAATAAAGGGAAACGACATCCGCTGACATCAATCCTTGCACTTGTCGTTATCGGATTGATGTGCGGACATAAAGGGTGGACATCAATCGCTATTTGGGCCCGCTCACAACCAGCACTCGCAAAAGCCCTCGGTTTCACAAAGAAGATAACGCCTTGTGCTGCAACTATCCATAATCTATTGAAAAAGTTAGATGTTGAGGCATTAGAAGAAACTCTAAGAATTTGACACA
>JAGWBU010000130.1:570-11396 GCA_021295735.1 Candidatus Poribacteria bacterium
GCACAAGTGATCCAATATCATTGGACGGACAAAAGTCTGAACACACAAGAAGAAACACACAAAGTCCACTATGGTATAACAAGTCTAAATCCCGCAGCAGCATCTGCCGAACGCTTACTGACTGGACGGCGTGGACATTGGTCAATAGAGAACAAGTTGCACTGGATGCGGGGGACGGTGCTTGTAGAAGATGCCTCGCCTGTCCGATGCGGTTCTATACCACAAGTCATGGCAGCAAATCGTAATACAGCATTATCGGTAGGACGATTTGCAGGGTATACAGCTATTTCTGATACAATCAAATATCTCGCTTCAAAACCTAAACTCGCAGTTAACATGATAAAATAAGAATTTATAAAACTGAATAACTTTGTCGCAAACCCGAATTATTTGACATTTAAGGTGAATTGTGGTATAATACTTAATTGAGCAATTATATTTTCTATTTTTACGGTTTTTGGCAGAGGGCATGAATGTTTGCCCACAAGGAGTTAGATACATATTATGCCAAACGCATTGTTCGTTTATCCGAAGTTCCCGCCATCATATTGGGGTTTTAAATACGCCTTAGAATTCCTCGGTAAAAAATCATCAATGCCTCCTCTCGGATTATTGACTATCGCTGGAATGTTTCCTAATAATTATAACTTAAAAGTCGTCGATATGAACATTGAAACCTTGACAGATGCTCATCTTGATTGGGCAGATATGGTGTTAACATCAACGATGATCGTTCAAAAAGCATCGCTGTATGATGTTGTAGAAAGATGCAATGGTGCCGAAGTGCCAATTATTGCAGGTGGACCTCATCCGACATCCTACTACGATAACATCAAAGAAGAATGTGATGGAACAGTAAATCATTTCCTTTTTGGTGAGGTCGAAGAGATTTTTGAAGACTTTTTAACAGATTTTGAGAGTGGATCTGCAACAGAAGTATATCGTGAACAGCGAAAACCGGATATTACAAAGACACCGCCACCCCGATACGACCTAATTGATATAAATGCTTACGGGTCAATGGCACTGCAATTTTCTCGTGGATGCCCCTTTAACTGCGAATTTTGCGATATTACCAAACTGTTCGGACGCGTCCCACGTACCAAAACCAATGAACAGATGCTTGCTGAATTTGAGATGCTGTATAAACTCGGTTGGGAAGGCGCAATGTTTGTTGTTGATGACAACTTTATCGGGAACAAACGCGATGCAATGCGTTTACTGCCAGCAGTAAAAGAGTGGCAAGAAGAACGCGATTTCCCGTTTTCGCTCTATACCGAAGCGAGTGTAAACCTTGTTGAAATCCCTGAAATGCTGGATGCGATGAGTATTGCAGGGTTTAATATGGTATTTCTCGGTATTGAAACGCCAAATGAAGAAGCACTAATTACGACTTCTAAAGGGCAAAACACAAGTAAAGAAGAAGACGCGGGAAGTTACCTATTGAATGCAATCAGAAAAATTCAGCATAAAGGAATGGAAGTCACTGGTGGCTTTATTATCGGTCTTGATGGCGATACCGAGTTTGATTCACACATCAATTTCATTCAGGAAGCAGGAATTCCGATGGCGATGGCTGGATTGTTGACCGCCCTAAAAGAAACAGACCTTTGGCACAGATTGAAAAAGGAAGACCGACTGCTTATAGAATCAAGCGGCAACAATACAGATATGAGCCTGAATTTCGTGCCAGAAATGCCACGCGAGAAACTTATTAAAGAATATCGACGTGTAATTTCTACGCTTTACGATCCAACTTTGAAGAACTATTTTGAGCGTTGTTTTAAAATGCTTCAACACAGGCCATACACCCGACATAACGTGAGACCTATTCGCAAAGAGGAAGTACGCGCGTTTTTTCTATCAATCCAGCGACAACTCTTCTCCAAACAAGGATTGGAGTACGCGAAATTTTTGGCGAAAGTGATTAAACATGATCGTAGGATGTTTCCTGAAGCGGTCCGATTAGCAGTGATGGGGTATCATCTGGAAAAAATTACACGGCATACTGTCGCAGTCGAAGATTTTAGGACGTTTTTGTCAGGAGAAATGGATTCGTTTAAAGCGAAAATTTCGCAATTTGCACATGCGCAAGGTGATCGGATGCAGGAAATTCAGAAATACACGCGCCAACTTTGTGTGAGAGTAAAGTCAGAATACGAATCTATCCATAAAGACTTTCGCTACGATGCACATAGTGCCCTCGAAAATTTCCAAAAATCTATGTTTAAGGAGTATTTAGAGGCAGAATTGACTGCTTTCAAGGAAGCGGTTGCTGCTTTTGCGAAAGCACAAAGTGAACGTCTGGGTGAGTTACAAACCTATCTCAGTAATCTCTTTGCACGTGTTAGCGCACAACAGGCGCAACTCCACGATGATTTCAAGCAGAACGTTCAGGGAACATGCGATGCATTCCAAGAATCTGTTACTCGACATTTAGAACAGCTCTTCGGTTTTATGCCAGTACAAATTGAAGAATTGCAACATAACTGATGGCAATCATTTATTTCTATGGTGCCAATTCAGATAGAGAATCTCTCCTTCACCTATCCGAGTCGCGAAACACCCACACTTCACAGCATCAATGCCGAGATTTTCCCAAGTGATTTTGTACTGCTAACAGGACCAACAGGGTGCGGTAAAACCACGTTACTACGAACCATAAACGGTTTGATTCCGCATGCTTCTTCTGGAACATTGACGGGTGCTGTCCGCGTTAACAACGAAAACGTTGCCACTCAATCGCTTGCAGGAACGTGTCAACAGGTTGCTCTACTCTTCCAAAATCCCGATGATCAACTTTTTTGCACACTGGTAGAAGATGAAATCGCTTTTGGGCTTGAAAACCTTTGCTTTCCGCCTGAAAAGATCAAAAAACGAATCGCTTCAGCATTAGAACAGGTGGGTTTGATCGGATTTGAGGGTAGACGGATTTCAGAACTTTCAGGTGGGGAAAAGCAACGTGTTGCTCTCGCCTCTATCTGTGCGATGCAACCACAAGTCTTGCTTCTTGATGAACCGACAAGCCATCTTGACCCACGGGCAACGCGTGACATCCTTAACATTGTTAAGCAACTCAATACTGAAATCGGTATTACAGTTGTGTTGGCAACACATCGTGTTAAAGAGGTCGCCCCATTGTGCAACCGTGTTTGGCTCATGCACGAAGGGCAACTCTGTTTAGACCTACCGAAAGCAGAGGCATTTCAAGACATTTCAGTCTTTCGTTGTTTAGGTGTGGAAGTGCCAGAAACTGACAACCAACCAAGTTCTGTTCACCGAAAACCTCCTCCGAACACAACTTCATTCCATCCTCTCTTAAGCGTCAAAGATATTAGTTTTTGTTATCCAAACAGTGAAAAGAATGTGATAGAGGCTATCTCTTGTAAAGTGTCGCGGAGGGAGATAATTGCTATTATGGGAGCAAACGGGTCTGGAAAAACAACGCTGCTCCATCTTATGGGAGGGTTGCTTCAACCTTCATCAGGCGAAATTACCATTGATGGAAAAATGTCTAAACGTCGAAAACTCCATCAGTTAGCGGGAAAGGTTGGAATTGTCTTTCAGAATCCTGATCTGTTGCTGCAGGCGAAAACCGTCAAGAGTGAAGTAGAATTTGGTCCCAAGAATTTGAAGTTGAAACCTGAAATTCTCCAGAACGTAGTAGCCGATACTTTGGTACAATTCAGGTTAGCAGATTTTGCCGAAGACGCGCCGTATTCGCTTTCCCGTGGGCAACGGCAACGCGTTGCCGTTGCTGCAACCTTTTCGCTGCATCCCGACATATTCCTGCTTGATGAACCTACAACAGGTCAAGATGCACAACATCTTCAACATTTGATGGACGAGCTCTGCAATCAAATCCGCCAAGAAAGCAAAACGCTCATTTTTACAACGCATAACATAGAACTCACCTTGAAATATGCAGACCGCGTTCTGTTGATGCGAGAAGGTGAACTGATTTTTGATGGCACACCTGATAGTGCTTTTGCTAATCCGAAACTTCTTGAACAAGCTTCACTTGCATTTTGAAAACCCATACATTTTGTACTTCACCCACAAGATTAGAAGAAAGAAAAATGGAGATACACAATATCAAACTGGAATCCCGCACAAAAATACTCATCATGATGATTTGTGGTTGTCTTGTTATTCTGCTGGATAGTCCAACCGCGTTGCTGACATGTTTCCTTGCCAGCCTTGTGTTGATTGCTATTTCAATGCCGACCTTAAGACAAATCCGATTGTTACTCATTTTCCTCTTTTTTACAACGTGGGGATTGATTTACAGTCAAGGAATGTTCTACAACGCATTTCCACGTACAGTTTTAATTACGCTTGTGCCAGCAGAGTTTCCACTCATCGGAGAATGGACTGGCGGCATTAGAATCTATCGTGAAGGTCTATTTCACGGTATCATTCAATCACTGAGGTTTAATACTACCCTTGTCATCGGTTGCTATATTGTGTGGAGTACACAACCTCGTGACCTTCTTCTCGCGTTAGGACAATTGCGTGTGCCGGGAGCACTCGCCTTTATGGTCACAACTGCGCTGCATTTCATTCCTGTGATTGCAGGTGAAGCTGCTGCTGTCATTCGGTCTCAGCGATTGCGGGGGTTCCGTTACCTACAGCTGAATCTGTTTGCCTCCGCGCGGGGTATTATCAATAGTTTCCGACCTATCTTGGCAGGAAACATTCGGCATGCAACTAACCTTGGCGAATCAGTTGAAAGTCGTGGATTTTCTCCTGATACCGCGACGCAACGGACATCTTTACGCACTTCACAGACGGGTAAGTGGGATTATTGGTTGCTTACGGTGCTATCCCTCTGCTTGATTTGCGTAATCGGTTTAAAGACAATCTATTTCTGTTATGCGAATGGTATCTATTACGGGTCGTGGTTGAGAGGGGTGTATACCTTTACCCGCGAGGTGTTGTAAAAAATAGTCCATAGGTTAAGTCCCGAAACCCGACAATTATTGTAGGAGGCGTTTTCAACGCCGATGCAATGCACAAAAATCGCGCTTACAAAGCGCTCCCACAAGAAGTCCAATAATCCAAGATTCAAACAAAAAAGGCGCGGTTTCAAACCGCGCCTACAAGAAAGAAAATATTGGTGTTTAGTGAATTAACGCCCGACCTCCCATGCCAAATGTTGCAGTTCTGGTCCGATGAGTTTTTCCCACGCCAACCGCACAGCAGCATTTGAACCTGGTGTAGAAATAACTACTTTTCCACGATAGACGCCCGCTGTCGCACGCGATAGCATTGCAGCAGCACCGACTTGATCGTAGCTAAACATCCGAAAGAGTTCCCCAAATCCCGGTAACGTCTTTTCTAATTTACGGTCAAGCACGTCAAAAGTCGTGTCTCTCGGTGCAATACCGGTTCCGCCGTTAAATAAAATGACCTGAGCGTCTGTTTCCGCCATTTTGTCCAATACATCAGAGACTTGGTCGGGTTCATCTTTTATAATTTGATAGGCTGTTACGCTGTTTCCTTCTGCTTCAAGTTGTTCGCGTAGAAATGCAGCATTTGTGTCTGTTTTTGGTGTGCGCGAATCGCTTACGGTCACAATAGCAACTGATACAGGACCTCCTTCAGCAGCGATCTCCCGATGTTGTTGCGTGCTTGTTGATGTCGTCATAAAATAACCTCTTTTCGTCAAGTTATTGGTTTGGATATGCCTTCTCTAAAAACTTAGGCATTGTAAAAAAGATTCCTCCGGTTTGTGTAGCAAGAGTCGTTTGAAAATCATTAGGATTCGGATGACCGATGACATAGGCAGTAATACCTAACGATTGACATAGCTCCAATGCTTGCTCTGCAGGATATTTTCCTGTAGTAGGTTCATCAGTTAAAATAAGTAGGAATCGACTTGCATAAGGGCTAAATTTTACCTGAGGCACTCCATCAACAATAGCGTCAATAAGATGTTCATCACCACCAAATGGGTCTTCCATAAGACTGTCTATCAAAACTTCATTAAGCGGCATCTGAGACACGACGGCACCATCAACAGCTTTAATAGCATCTTTTGCTTCAGCAAAACGGATGAGTCCAATCCGATATTTAATCGGTAAAATTGATAATCGACCAATGAGCGTGCTTAAGCCAAGCATGATCGCTTGCGACTTTCCACCCATACTCCTACTATAGTCTAACATCACCATAATGTCTACAATTGGTTCCGCAGCATTATTGGAAGCCGTCCCTGGTTGTCCTCCAGTGTAAACGTTAAGGCGGTTTTTATCTTTCAGGAATGTGTATATTTGGTTATTCCGAGAATGCGTTAGCACCCACCTTTTGCCGTGTTGCTGGGTCTGCGCAGTAAGATTCTCACCTAAGTTCCAGTTTTTTGGGTAGATACCCGCATAAACGTCTAATCTATTTTCAATTCTGTATATGCCATAAATTTGCTTGTTCTTTCTGTCAGTAATTACCCACAAACCGTTATGATTCTTATCTAAAACCGTTGCATTTTCAGAGCGAAAGGTGTAATTTTTCAACCCAACCCTGTTTTCCTTGAATGTTTGTTGTAATTTATCTAAAGGAATCTCCCCATCTTCAACAGGCATATCAAACTTCAAATCAAGGCTAAAATACTTTTTGGCACCGCCCTTCCGAATATCAGTAGCAATATCTCGGAAAACTTTGAGAAATTTTTGGTTTCCAGCGCGATTAGTTGGGAGAGCAGCAGGGTTATAGACGCTACCCGGAATTTGCTGCCATACGCCACCTGTAGTAGTAGCTAATTCCTGCTGAAAAGGTTCGGGAAATCCGAGAACGTTAACGTGAATATCCTCTATTTGAGACTGATCAATCACTTTCGCTTGCACCGTTTCGGATGCGCCTTCTTCTCTCATACTTGTTGTTGCTGGTTCATCTGTAACCAAGATTAAGTGTTTGTCTGCATCGGCGTGAAAATCCATAAAATTCAACGTGTCTATAAGCGCGTCAAGCGCATTTTCATCTCCACTCAGCTTTACTTTTTGCATACGACGCCGGAGGTAACCCACATCAGGGGCAAGAGATCGGGTTTCAAGCTCTTGTCCACCTTCCCGAACACTGAATTCAGACATTCCCAAATGATATTCCAGATTGACGAGATCGAATGCATCTGTCATACTAAATAGGTTTTCGGCAACCTGTTGGATGTTATCGCCCATGCTTGCACTTGTATCAAGCACAAAGACTACATTAACTTTATCAAGTGTCCGAGTAGCAATAATATGGTCAGCAATTTGCTTGAGTGCTTTAGCAAATGGGTTAGAAGCGTCCATGGTGCCCATTCCTTTTCCACTTCCACCGTCTCCACCCAACCCAATTCCCTCACCAATAGGCCCAATTTCGGCAGCACCGGTTGTCTCCAGTCTGTGAAATCCGCTTTCACCATCACCTTTAACCCGTTGTCGTAGGCTTTCTTTGCCCGCGCCAGAGGTAATTTCGAAGGGGCTTGTAACAGATTTAGCGATTGATGCTGTGCGACTATTTATCTCTCGGGTGTCTGTTGTTACATCAGGAAGTTGTTTCGCTGTTTCAGAAATAGTTTCTGTAGCATTATGCATAAGAATCTTCTCGGAGGGGCGAACGGTTTCATCGATTAAATTAGAAGATGCGGTTAAGGCTACATGTTTCGGGCGTCCCGCGGTTAACGATTTCGTCTGTTTTGGCGTAAGCATCTGCTTGGGTGGGGGACGTTTTAGTCGGCGTTTCTGTTTGGTGGGGTCATTCATATCTACAAATTCCACACCGACAACATCTTCAAAGTCATTAGCAACTCGTGTGTAATAGAAAAATGTTAAAAAGATAGCCAGGCAGAGATGAACGATCCCAGCAATCAAGCAGGCATTCAGTGAACGTTGTTTTCTTTCAAAACGATTCATGATGTTGTCTCCTGTGTTACCTATCCTGATGATTGCTTTTCTATACCATTGGGAAGTTGATATTATCATTATATCAGATATTGCCGTTAATTTCAAGAAGTTGTTTTCTGAGGGTAGGGTTATTTAGTTTTAAGAATTATCAGTTACTGAGTTTTACTGTGAGTTTATATCGTCCGTCGGGTAGAGCTTGCGAAACCCATAAATCAACGCTATGAATGCCTTTTGGCGGAATACGCTTTTGGTATTCCGCATGATTCAGCCAAATCTGAATCATGGCGAATCATGTAGAATACCAAAAGCGTATTCTACCAAGTGCATTCGTCTTTAGTCATTCACCGGGTATGAATGCCTTATGGCATTCCCCGGCGTGTGCCTACTACTTTGCATCGCACATCTTTTTTCTAAGTTGAGGCTATGGATAGGGTGATAGCGAAACCCGACCACAATGCTGCTATAAAACATTAACGTTGTGATGAAATACGCCAGAAAAAGCGAAAACTAAATAACCCTGTTCTGAGGGTAAGTAGATATTTTGTTTCACAGGTTCAAGTTGTCAAGGATCGGTAGAGTTTTCTACGTAGGACAGGCATAGGGAATCGTTGAATGCCATACGCACATTTAGAGTTGATTTCGTCCTACAATAAGTTGGTTTAGACTTTGAAAAACTTTACACAAAAAACACTTGATCAGAATTGGCACTTTTTGTATAATTACTCCGAATTGGGTAGGATGTTAACCGCCCGAAAATTCGCTATTGAAGGTTGAGATTTTATATTTGCTTAAATTCTGTGTTCACACAAGGGTTGAGAGCCACAAAATTCTCTGCCACAACAGAGGAAATTATTTGAGGTGAATTACTGAGCAAAATTATTACAGTTGAACTTATACAACAATGGTTACCCACATCATGTGTCCAGTGTATTTAACACGAAAGTGTTTGTGTAAGTTACTATTTTCATAGACTTTAATTCAAAGTCTACGAAAAATATGTAGGAGGTTAATACTATTATGAAGTTGTGTGTTTTAGTAGCAATTCTCGTATGTTTAAGTTTTGGTTTTATGGTCATTCAAACAGAAGCAGAAATTGATCCAGAGACACTTGTTGGTGTCTGGTTGTTTGATGAAGGTAAAGGTGATGTTGCGGAGGATCTTTCAGGTAATGAACTGGATGGCACTCTACAAGGTGACGCTAAATGGGTTGATGGACAATTTGGTAAAGCACTTGAATTGGATGGAGTAGGAGCATACGTTGAAATACCAGGTCATGAGAATCCGCGGGATGCTATCACTGTTTCTATTTGGGTCAAAAGCAAAACGGATACTTGGAATCAGCATGGGTTTATGATAGACAAACGGAATGCCTTCATTCTCCATCCTATTGTAAATACAAAGAATGTTGCGTGGGCACTGTGCAATGGTGGCTGTTGGAACAAACCTGGAGCTTGGAGTGATAATGCTGTCGGCCCTGATGATATTACCGATTGGCACCTTTACACTGCCACTTTTGACAGCAATTCGGGTGAATGGAACATCTATATTGATGGCAAGGTAGAGAGTTCTATGGACCTGAATAAAACTCAACTTGATGCAGATATTGGTCCTGTCTTTATCGGTAACGATACTTGTTGTGCCGGTCGGTTTGGAAATGTGTTTGTTGACGAGGTTGCAATTTTCAGTGTAGCCTTGGAACAAGACGATATTGAGACGCTCATGGAAAAAGGTCTTGCACCGACAATTACAGCTGTTAAAGCAGAAGACAAAATGGCGACTACGTGGGGTAATGTAAAAGCCCGTTATTAATTGAAGTTTTATCTGATTAACGTCTATTACAATTTTCTAAATAAAAAGAGCACATTCTATTATGTAATGCAATAGAATGTGCTCTTTTTGATTGATTTATGGTAAATTAGAAAATAGGAATAGCAGTAAATCCTTATAATTTCCTTCCCTTATCGCAACATCATAAATTTCAAATCGCTACTGTACTTTTTTAATTTGTCCCCAACGTATAGCGAGCTTATCTTGAGGTTTAACGGGCAGTCCCTTTGCATTGAAGACCTGTCGCACTTCGTTAGCGGATAACGCTCGGTTGTAAATCAGAACTTCGTCAATGATACCAATAAAGCCTCCGTCTGCCTTGGCATTCCCAATCTCGGTCATTGTCCCTTTCGTCGACATCGGACCGTCGTATTTGAATTCACTTTCTAATTTTCCATCAACATAAAGCAGCAGCTTGTCGTTATCAACAATACCAACTAAGTGATGCCAGGTGTTTTGGGCAAACGGAGGGACGCCGAGGGTAGTGTGTCCTTGCCATCCTGGTTGAGCTATAAGTAACATCTCCTTACCTGCATTTCTCCCATCAAATCGGAGTACCCATCCTTCAGCATCCCGTTGACCAACAATGGTACCGCAACATGTATCAGGGATTACACCTTTGACAGGCTTAGCACTTGCAGGATTAACCCAAGCAACGACACTCATTTCTTTGGCGCCGTTGAAGTTTAACGAGTCGTTGCCTTGTATGCGAACGGCATTATCGCCATTGAATTCAAGTGCTTTTCCAACCTTACCGGGAACAACTTTAGGATTTCCATCCAATTCACCATCGTTCTCACCTAATATGTCTTGAACGGTTTTACCATTAATTGTACCAACATCAAAGGACCAGTAGCCAATGACACCATCTGTTGGGAGTTGTGCATTAGAATTAGAAATAACAAAACACATTAGGCTCACACTCAAAATGGGGATTATAAGTATCTTTGAAATCATATTTTTTCTTTTGGGTCGTTTGTGGTATCTACTGAGTTGGAAAATGGCGGACACGTGAATCCGCCTATCTCAAATGAAAACCTTGTCATAGGTACCCACTACCTAAAGGTAGGGGCTTGTGCTTCCTCGCGACTGCGGTTTTCGCTTAGCGTCCACCGTCTT
>JAGWBU010000229.1:0-342 GCA_021295735.1 Candidatus Poribacteria bacterium
GGGAGAAGAGATAACCGCGGAAGTCATGGACGGTCCACGCTGCGTCGCATTCACGCAAGCCGAGAACAAGCTCCACGCCGGAAAGGCCATACTTGAATTCTGTCTTCAGGGTTAGCAGTAAGCCCAGCCGGGAAATCCGCATACCATGATCAAATCCGGTGCTTAACCAACTAGCGCAAAAACTCCTTTATGTTCCGCGCGGCCTGTTTCGTCATGCCCTTAACGGAGGCAAGCTCTTCGGCGGTGGCCCCTTTTATCTTCTCCACGCTCCCGAAGTGGTTAAGAAGCAGAAATTTTCTTTTTTTCCCTATGCCCGGAACACCGTCCATCTGCGAAGCCAAG
>JAGWBU010000229.1:577-1117 GCA_021295735.1 Candidatus Poribacteria bacterium
CCGGAAGGTCCCAGTTATCCTCCGCCGCCCTAAGAGCCCTTCTGTAAACTACCTCGTACATCGATCGGAAGTCATCCTGTCCTGTAGTGGACGTGATCCTGTACTTTCTGTACCTGTCCCTCTCTGATCTCGCGTTTCGAAACCTTACAAGCGACGCGACCGTCTGGCTCCCCTGAATATTCGATATGTCAAAACACTCTATGGTATAGGGAATCCGTTTTGTCCCAGTTGACTTTCTTATGCTTCGAAGAAGCGTGCCCTGCCTAGCTTTTTCCTCGACCTTTCTCGAGAAACTTTCCCGCGCATTTTTCATGGCGAAGCGCAAAAGCTCGCTTTTGGGTCCCCTGCGCGGAGTCTCAATATAAACTCGCTTCCCCCTCTTCTCGGTAAGCCACTCCGAGTACCCATCGCGGTCCCTTATGGAAAGAGGCAACAGGATTCTCTTAGGAACATAGTGATCCGAGAAATAAAACCTGCCTAGAAATTCCCTCACGCACTCCGCCTCGTCGCCATGGCGACTCCTCACAGAGAAATCAAGCT
>JAGWBU010000229.1:1145-2463 GCA_021295735.1 Candidatus Poribacteria bacterium
GCTCCGACTCCCGGTAAAAACCCACTATGTCTACATCCTCAAACTTCGAGGAGGTAACCTTTTCGATCTCGGCGTTTTCTCTCAGGCTCACAAGCTGATCGCGATAATAGGCCGCGTTCTCGTACCTCCCATCCTCCGAGGCCTTCTCCATCATCTCCCTGATCATCCTCACGAGTTTTTTTCTCTCCCCCCGCAGAAACGATGCCGCCTGGCGCACAAGCTCTCCGTAGTCCTCCTCCGAAATCTTGCCCGCACACGGCCCCGAGCAGAGCTTGATAAAGTAGTTAAGGCAGGGACGGGCACTGTGTCTTTCGAACTTGGCCTGAGTGCAGTCCCTCAGAGGAAAAAGTCTGTGGACGAGATTTACCGTGCTTTTGAGAAACTTCCCCGAGGAAAACGGACCGAAATAAAGCGCCCCGTCATCCCGCACTCTCCTGGTGCGCGAAAGCCTGGGGAACTTCTCCGCGACGGAGAGGCGGAGGGATGAGAAGGTCTTGTCGTCCTTAAGCCGTATGTTGTACTTCGGCTTGTGGCGCTTTATAAGGGAGTTTTCGATGAAAAGGGCTTCGCTCTCTCCCTCGGTAATCACATAGTCGACCGATTCGACTTCTCTCACCAGATAGGGGATCTGTCCTCTATCGCTTCCCCCCTGAAAATAGGACATTACACGGGAGCGGAGGTTCTTGGCCTTGCCTATGTAAACAGGGGTGCCGCCCGCCCCTTTCATTATGTAAACCCCGGTTGTGGAGGGAAAAGATTCGGAAAGCTCAAGAATTTTTTCACGCATAAGATGTAAAAAATCAGAAGCCGCTATATGTCAAGGTCCTTGCCACCGGTCTTCTAATTCCCTAATTAAACAATTTATTTGAGGCCTGTTGTTACCGCTGATATTAAAATAAGAGCTGACCCCGTTTCTCAAATTCTTGGCTTTTCCCATATAAACAGTCCTGCCGGACGCATTTTTCATCAGGGATCCGCCGGTTCTCTTTCGGAATGTCCTTAAACAGAAATCTTTTCAATTCAATCTAAACATATTTTAAATGATTGAAAATACTTTTCAGATTACAAAGCTATAAAAACAGTACTGAGCCAGCGTGAAAATTATTGGAGATATGGATTGAAAGGAATTTAGGCGGGACAGCCTTTTAATAATTTCAAGATAGCTGCTGGAATGTTTTATTTGTTTTTTTCAGTTCGACTAAAACCACTGAAACCGTAACCAGCGTATTGACGGCAAGTAGTATCAAATCCGTGCGTAAACCCATTATCATTTTCGGTACGAGTCCAAAAAGCGTCATTAAAAACACAACTAAGCTGA
>JAGWBU010000131.1:0-7848 GCA_021295735.1 Candidatus Poribacteria bacterium
GGTCACAAGCCTCGTTTGGTCACCGAATGACCAGCATATTGCTGTTGGTGACGAGGCGGGTGGGGTGAGCGTCTTTTCTATAACTTAAAGTTCAACATTCAAACGGAGTCAGTTGTCACAGTTCTTACTTTGGTTATTTAACCAAGCTAAGATCTTAGGCAATAGTGTATAGTAAAGTCAAAATTAAAGAGACATTTCAGTGATTGCGGAGACTGCCTTCTCGTAAGAGCGAGGTTCCCTCGCCCGCTGTGAAGCGTTTCATTAATTCTGAAATCCACTATAGTTTGCGCATCTTGGAACACGGGGAATCATGGCGAATATCATACGCGTATTCGCCCAATAGCATTCATACCGTTGATTTACTAACAGTGTGCGTTACGAAAATTGCTTGGACCGAACTCACATTAACATACCTTGTATGGACAAATCTATTATTGCTGTCAATACAATTTAGGAGAAAAATTGAAAAAATATTTTAGTCAAGAATTCGTAGACAATACTGGCGCATGTCTATCTTTTGCGTGTGCGATCCACTGCATGGCGATGCCGCTTTTGATAACTATTTTACCTTTGATCGGTCTCAGTTTTCTCGCCAGTGAACCCGCGGAATTAGCCATCATCGGTGGGGCAGTCGTGCTTGCACTTGGAAGTATAGTTTGGGGTGTTCGCCATCACCGAAGTTGGCATGCATTCCTCGTACTCGTTGTGGCATTCGCATTTATCGCTACTGCTCACATGGCAGCTGAAGGCATTTATGAGGTGCTCTTACACAGCGGAGGAGGCATCCTACTTGCATCAGCACATCTCTTAAACCGCCATTTGTGTAAAACTTGCCCTGCATGTGAACACGAACATGTTGGTGATTCTCATTAATTCACTAAACGTTTTCCATCCAAGTAGGTGCGGTTAGGAAGCCACACCTACTTGGATGAATCGCGTTAATTTGGTATTAGAAACTTATGACTCAGAACGTTCAAGACGGAGCACGCCGCGATGTTCTGTGCCAACGAAGAAGGCATCTCCATCAACAACGAGAGTATTAATCGTATCCGGAATTTCAGGTACAATTTGTTCCCAAGTCCCTGTTTCCTTTTTGAACTGATAGATGCCGTCATCATTCGCTCCATAAACAGCATCCTCTGCTGTTGCTAACGACTTGATGATTACGGTTTCCCCCGTTTTATCAGTAATTGCATTCCAAACAACACCATCTATTGAATTGAAAACGCCTTTGTCGGTTGCGACGTGAACCGTTGAGTCGGTAATGACAATCTGATTGTAGTGTTCAACCGACTGCGGCAAGTTTGATGTCCTGTCGTTCCAATTATCACCACCATCAAGCGATTGAAAGAGTTGTCCATCTCGCTTACCGACGTATACTGTTTCATCCGATGTAGCAAGTTTAAAACCTCGCGCCATATTTTCATGTGTGAGTTCGCAAGTTTCCTCTACACCTGTATCGGACCATCTTGTGTCACCAGGTTTCCATCGGAAGAGTTTATAGTTGTACTCCATGTAGTACGTTTCTCCACTCACCGCGAAGTTGCCGTATAATCCTTCCAACATCAATTCGTAAGCCAGTTGATGATCACCTTGTACTTGACCCAATAGTTTTAAAAAGCGTTCTGCACCAAATTTTGGATCATCCCGTATTATCTGAGTGGATAAAGACTCAGAATCGTCAGGATCTGTAGAGGAGGTAGAGGAAAAGGAAATCAGTACCGCTTGTCCCATGAGTCGATCAGAATCGAAGGGAAATGTTGCTTCACCAAAGACAGTCCACATAAGTCTTGCTGAATCTCGCGAAGGTGGTGCCGTTCCCTCAACAGGTCTTAAACAATATTCTCCCTCAACAGCAACTAAGCAGTTTTTTTCGGGAACGAAACGATAGTAAGCCGTTTCATTATTACGTCGAATTCCTTTAGCATACAGAACACCGTTGTCTTCGGAAATCTGCACAATTCTCGGTGTATATTCTGTATCTTTTACTTTTGAATTAAATTTTGGCACTTCACTTGTAACCCTTGGCAAGTCAATCCTTACAGTAGACCATGAACTCCCGGCATCTGTTGATTTCACCACACTCCCAGCAACTGTCGCGTAGAGTGCATTTGGTATATTTGAATCTGGATCCGCATTCAAGCTAATTAGGTTTTCCACACGACACGCAAACCTTGTATTGAATCGGTGCCAAGTTTCACCGCCATCCGTTGTACGATGAATACCAGAAATTCCACCTGTATAAGAGGTGGTTTCGTTTAATGCTACAGCACAGTTTACGCTAAACTGCAATGGTGCGATACCAGACTGTTCTATAGTTTTCCAAGTGTTTCCACAATCAGTTGAGCGTGCTACAATTCCATCCTCGCCACCTACCAGTAAGAGTGTTTTCCCTGATGAAAGAAGTATTATCGGAGGTAAGGATCTCAATATTTTTTCCCGGGCATCCGTAGGCGTTATATCAGTCCAAGAATTTCCACCATCGGTTGATCTGAATACCCACCATGAATCCTTGCTGATATCACACAAATAATGGTAATTTTCTGTAGGTGTTCCGTCACCCTCCATTATATTTACCGATACTGCGGCATATATTTGGTCTTCGGTCACCTCCAGAGAATTTACAATCACAATATTGTCTACTGGTAAGGGCAGGTGTTCCCAAGTTTCAGAGTTATGACGGTATACTCCCAGAGATGTTCCAGCAAATAAGGTGTCTTGGCTGACTCGTAATGTCCTAATACCTGAATTCTTTGTCACACGTTTGTCAAAACCCTCGTTCATGTCTATCCACGACTTTCCAGCGTCTTCGGAACGGAAAATACCATGATTTAGAGCGATGTAAAATGCATCTTCTGTGATCAACAATTCCCTCACATGCCCTTCTGGACAGGGCCCGACAGAATTCCAAGTTTCACCGCCATCAGTTGAGGCAAACATTTCATGAGATGGGATAATATAAACCGTTCCATTGTGTTCAGCAATCGGAATACTACCCTTGGTCTTTTCAGGGAAAAAATCCGAGTTAACGGGTTGCCATTCATTTTCATTCGCAGGTAATTTGTAGATGCTCTCATAACCCATCACCGCATAGAGTGTCCCATCCGATGTTTTAGCTAATGTGCCTACTGAAGCGGCAACACCGGGTTCATTCATCTGAATCCACTGCATAATATTCTCTGTAAGATTTTCTGGCAATTCAAAGCCACCTAATGTTTCGCGAACCATTAATTCCTCCTCCTTTAATCGTTTTCTTGCCCGATGAAGTCTGCTCTTAATCGTATTCACCGGAACATCCAAAAACTCGCTAATATCTTCACAACGCATTTCACCGAGATAGTGAAGCGTAATCACAGTATATTCATTCTCAGGCAGTTTATTGAGAAGATGTTTCACTACCTCATGCCGTTTTTCATCTGCGGTAACTTCGCGTTGTTTATCAAGATATTGGGTATAGAAAATTTTTTCTAACTCTGCTTCAGGCATAGTATCAAGAGATAGAATCGGTAGCTGCGTTTTTCTATAAGAAGCTAAACAACAATTCTTCGCAATAGCATGTAACCATGCAGCAAAACGGTTCGGATCTCTAAGTGTCCAAAGCTTTTGATAAACCTGAAGAAAGGTGTCCTGCGTAATCTCTTCAGCGAGATGGAAGTCACCTAACTTCCGCCATGCAAACGCATGCACCTGCTTCTGATATTTTTCTACCAAAACAGTAAACGCGTTTTGGTCACCACTGAGGGTCTCTTGAATTAATGTAACATCGTTATTTTGCATAAGTGCCTCCTAATGGATTTCCCTTATGATATAATGATACATGCAAGAAGGAAAAGGTTGCATAAAATGCAAATTTTTTTCAAATTCTTCCGAAAAAGGCGTGTAAATATATTCTCAATAGGTAGGATTGAGGTGTATTATACGAGGATTCATTGGTTTTCTGTCTGAATCGCGGATTATGCGGATTTCACAGATTGCGCGGATTTTGGGCAAACCTGCTGTTATAGTAGATTTTACAATTGCTTATACGATGCAACAGACGAGGTTATATCAAATTAACTTGATTAGTATTTTTAGATAACGTTGGCATTGCGAGGCACGGGGACATCTCGCTACAGATCACGTTAATTTGGTATTAGTACCTCACCTACCAGCCAATGTAAGAGGCGCAATGAATTGCGCGACTACAAACATTGATACTCTTAAAATCCGCGAAATCCGCATAATCCGTGATTCAAACAACAAGTGCGAATTGAATTATTTATGTATACCCTTCATATTTGTACAAAGGTATCGTAAATAACTTGTGCTTTTTCAAAATCTTCTGGTGTGTTGACGTTGAAAAACGAGTATCCTTCAGAATCATACGTTTTCCAAATTTCTGGGGCAAGTGTGAGGACATTTGCTCGCTCCTGTAGGGCATGGACGCGCAAGTCAGGTTCACTTAGCATCTGTTCAATAATCGGCAGACAACGTTTTGAATATACCGCGCACAGTGTTTGGAGGGTAATTTGCACATCCTTGTTGTGTGAGGAGGGTTCTTTGTCCGTATAGGGCATCACGGCATCGTATTTGCCTAAAACAGAGACAAGATAGGTAAGCAGGTTAGGCATAAGGAAGGGGTTATCACAGCCAACACAGATCAGTGTCTCATGCGAAGCATGCGACAAACCTGCATGAATACCTCCTAACGCCCCGGTATTTGGGATAATGTCCTTGTGTATTGTAATACCGAGATGTGTATACTCATCTGGACTGTTTGTGATTAGCAGGAGTTCATCGGTGATGGATTGCATGCAGCGGATAACATGACCGATGAGCGTTCTATTACCGAGTCGTAGCAGTGCCTTATTCTGCCCCATTCGCCGACTCTTTCCACCTGCTAAGATAACGCCTGTTACCATCTGCTTTTTTCTCAATTCTAATCAACAAGACTCGGTCCATACCGACTATTCATCAGAGAACGTAATTCTTCAACAAGCTTCTTTTCGGAGTCAGCGATATTGTGCAATTCGTCTGGATCCTCAACGAGATTATACAGTTCCACGAATCCATCACTACTTTCTATTAACTTATGTGTTTGTGTCCGAATACAAGTGAAGTTTCCGAGTCTGCTAACCGTTTCTGAACGATGTGTTTCAGTTTCTCCACGCACCGCTGGTCCGATTGATTGTCCGTCAATATTCTTTAAAACAGGGACTCCCACCAAATCGCAAATTGTAGGATTAATATCAATGAGTTCTACCAACTCATTTGAGACACGATTGCCTTCTATTCCCGGTCCGACTACAATAAGCGGAACCCGCAGCGATGCCTCATAAGCCGTGCTTTTTGTGTAAAGTCCATGGTCACCGAGCATTTCTCCGTGGTCGCTTGAATAGATAATATAGGTATTGTCAAGCATACCACGTTCTTCCAACGCACGCAACATATTCCCAATCTGATAGTCAATCAGTTCAGTTGCCGCGCAATACTGTTGGCGCGTAACCTTAACTTCTTCGGGACTGATATTAACGGTACGTTTTTTTACCCAATCGGGTTTTCCTTCCATGTCATCCACAATAGCACTTGGCATATCTGCATTTCGGTATTTATCACCGTATTCAGTGGGCGGATCAAACGGGTCGTGTGGTCCAACGAAACTGACGAACAGGTGCCACGGAAAATCATTAGGGATATTTTCAATAAACTCGGTTGAACGTCTGCCGATATATGAATCCTCAAAATCCTCAGTCGGAAGCACGGAGTCATACGACCCGTTTTTTATCCATCCACCAGAAGAACGCCGGTTGCGGTAATCTTGATGAAATTTCTCTAACAATCCTTTTTCTTGTAAATAGTGTGTATAGGGTCCAATAGGTGTTGCGGAGCCGCCAGCATGCATCTTTCCTTCGCATTCTTCAGGATGCGTAAATCCCCAGTTGTAAGTGCGCGGGCGATCACCGTAGCGACCATTATATCCATCCGGTTTTGCAAGGTCAAGTTTGCCGACACATCCTACGCGATATCCATGGTCTCGGAGCTGCTGATAATATGTCGGGATAGAAGTTGGGTAAAAACTACCATTGCTTAGAGAACCTAAACGCGAGGGTTGTATTCCAGACGCTAAACCTATCCGGGATGGTGCACAAACCGGGGCATTTACTGTGCAGTTTGGGAAATTTACACCCATTTCTGCTAATCTGCGCATGTTTGGTGTGTTAAGTGCTTCAGGGGCATTCTCATGCGTTTCCAGATAGTCATATCTATGCTGATCTGACATGATAAAGAGAACGTTTGGTTTATCGGTTTTTCTGTTCATATTTCCTCTTAGTTTTCACGATCTTGTGGTGTTGAATTGTTGAGTTCTTGAAGCTGCTCCTCAATGAAGGCTTTGAGATCATCTTGTTTCTGCTGTTCTGCTAACTTCAAGGCAGTTTGGAAATCTGATTTTGCTTCATCAATACGGTTCAACTCAATCTTTGCCATTCCTCTGTTGGCATAAATTTCCCAAAAATCAGGTTTCAGAGTAATCGCTTTACCATAAGCAGAAAGAGCTTGCTCTGTCCTTTTCCCTTGATAGAGTAGAAAACCAATGCCAAAAAAGGCATAAGCAGCGAGTTCATCTTCAGTTTCAGTTTTGGTTATTCCTTCTTCTGCTAAATTTGGGGTTTGTTCTGTCAATTTTGGAACATAAGTATCCTCGTAATCGTTAATGAGGCGAATAATGAATTCCATCAATGGAGCCAAGAGGTGATTTTCATTCTCACCAACAGAATAGATTAATTCTTCAAGCACATTATCAAGCCACTCATACTCGTTTTCTGTCAAATTGATGGTGCCGTAATGTCCGTGTCGGTTGCCAAAATCTATTAATTCGTCTAACACCACTGCTAAGCATTGATGGGCACTCTCAGGATAGGTTATAGGCATCACTGGAAGCGATTGGTAAATGTGGACTGGTTCAAAACCCTTATACATTTGAAACCTATTCGACGTTACATTAAAAAATGCTGGATGTAATTTTGATGGTTCTACTGATATTGACGACAAATCGAAAGCCGGTTTTTGTTGATCAACGTCTATCACCTTTCGGGTCCTGATTTGGCAGTTGAATGTCCCTTGGCAAATTCTTCCAGTTTTCTTTGTCCGGTGATACGCATTCGTAGTCTGGAGTTGATCCTCTCTATAGACATCATAATGATTTATAGGCTATGTTGTCAGAATCGCGGATTTACGCGGATTTCTCGGATTACGCGGATTTTAAGAGCCTCGTATCGGAACACCAATGGTATAGGTGCGTCAATAAACGCCATAAGTTTAGCAATGTCGGGTTTCGTAAATTCTACCCATAGGTGTCAATTTAGGAGACAAATCCCGTCACGACTTGTATGGCGGGGTCTCTGTGCCCCGCCATATCTGATGTATCTAAACAACGGGCGGGCACCAAATCAAGAAATCAACGGTATGAATCATGGCGAATGCCATATGCGCATTCGTCTTTAGTCATTCACCGGGTATGAATGCCTTTTGGCATTCCCCGGGACCCCGCCCCTACGATGGAGCCGGGGTGCTCTGAAATAATATCGGGCTTAGAAAGCCCTCCCACAAGAAAGATTAGACGCTAAATTGACACCTATGGGTTTCGTAAACTCTACCCGACCTACGATAATGTTTGCTAATAACCACTCACAATTAAAACGTTATAATGTCTTATGTGTATTTACTGCAGACCTCTATTTAAAACTATTATACCATACAAAAACCACATTGTCAAAAGTTGTCATAATGGGATCAGAGGCATTCAATTTTCGTCTAATTATCCGTTTTAGTTGAAAAGTTGGGACCTAAAAATCGTTCCCAGATGCACGA
>JAGWBU010000131.1:8188-10105 GCA_021295735.1 Candidatus Poribacteria bacterium
GTTGATACGTTTTTTGCATCTTGGATGCGCGTGCATTTTGTTGTCAGCATGGTGGTTGACGCGATTTTTTGGAGTCTTGCTATAAGAAAGAAATCATTGGAGAATTGAATGGCTCTGATAATGGGATTGCGTAAGAATTCATTTAAAAGATGCGTACACTTTAGAAGACCTCTATACGAAATTTCAGTTGAATTGAAACTATCTCAAATTCCTTGTAAAGTTTAGACAAAAGTGTGATATAATATCTTTGATCAACATAATATTAAGTGTTTACGCAATGCAGTTTCTGAATAGCTATATGTGTACAATTTGGCAATTCTTGGAAGGTAAAATAATGAGTGATAACTCAAGCTACGATGATTTACAAACCCATATCCGTGAACTTAAAACACCATCAATTGAGACATGGGAAAATCAGTATAGCCACCGAAATTATAGAATTGAGATTACCAACTTAGAATTTACGGCTATCTGTCCCAAAACAGGATTGCCAGATTACGCTACAATCTGTATCACTTACGTTCCAGACCAGCATTGTGTTGAATTGAAGTCGTTGAAGGAGTACTTTGTGTTTTTTAGGGATGTGGGTATTTTCCATGAGCACGTTGTGAATAAAGTGCTTGAGGATTTTGTTGCGGCGTGTCGACCACGGGAGGCGAAGGTCATAGGTGATTTTAACATCCGCGGTGGGATTAAAACGATCGTGCGTGCGAGTTATGAGAAGGAATAAATTTTGGGACGAATACGAATATCCGCCCCAACAAAGTATTATAAAATCGGTACTGATCGACCTATTCTTGCGGACTCGTAAAGTGCGTCAAATATTTTTGCCACGTTCAACACCTCTTCTGCTGGTACAGGGGAAGGTAAATCCTTTCGGATAGCCGTGTGGAAAGACTCAAATTCGCCCGGTAATCCGGTGAGAAGTTTGGGTTCATAATTAACCATCTCATCCTTTTTATCAAGATATATTTGGAGCGGTTCAAAGGTAGCACCTGCTAAATCACCCATAAAGAAAGTGCCGCCGATATTCTGAATATGTGATGCCCAAGCGGTTTCTAAAGTCACCGTCAATTCGCCCTCAAACTTGATAGTTCCCATAGCGAAATCTTCTACCTCAAAGTCTTTAGGATTCCATTTTCCCCACGGATTGATAACGTCGACTCTATCTCCAAATTTCTTTGCTGTCATGCCGAACGCTTCAATAGGTTTGGGACAGCCGATCATCCATAGTAGTACATCAAGGATATGTACACCAATGTCAATAAGCGGTCCACCGCCTGCGATAGCTTTGCTTAAAAACGAAGGGGATGCGGGGACACCGCGCCGTCGCATCGCCATAGCGCGGGCATAGTAGACATCACCAAAAAATCCTTCTTCGTGTAGTTTATGGAGCGTCCGCGCACCAGCACCGAATCGAGATTGTAATCCGATTTGTAAAATTTTGCCACTTGCTTTTTGTGCGTCAACCATTGCTTGCCCATCTACCGCATTCGCGGCGATCGGTTTTTCACAGATAACGTGTTTCCCCGCATTCAAAGCGGCGATAGTCGGTCCAGCATGAAAGTTGTTTGGGGTACAGACACTCACCGCATCTAATTCATCCATCTCGACTAACTTTTCGTAATCGGTGAAGACGTTCGGGATGTCATGTTTTTTGGCAAATGCTTTCGCGCGTGCTTTATCAATATCACATGCTGCAATAATTGAAACGTCTTTAACGCTGTTATGTCCGGGAAGATGTTTTCCGCCCGCTATGCCCCCGCAGCCAACAATACCCACTTTAATTTTTTTCATATTTGTTCCTTTTATTGAGTGCGAATTCTATTTCGACTATACTAACCTAAGTTGCTACGGACAAGATTTCAAGCTTGCAGACATTGCTTTTTACTGAAAAACAAGGATTTCCAGCTAATT
>JAGWBU010000131.1:10346-11555 GCA_021295735.1 Candidatus Poribacteria bacterium
CTACAACTTCTATTGTCCATTATCTTTCCAAGACAAGTTTATCAAAGTGTCCCAATAATTTCAAAGTTCACTATAAATTGTGACGACTTGTGGTGCTTGTTCCAGCTTCAAATTATGTTCAGCTGCCCACTGTGCTGCTGCGCCACCGCCACCACCAAGAAATTGTTTTCCAAGGTCATCAACGTTTTTCAGCACATTCTCTTCAGGTTGCTGTTTGTCATTGTAATGCAAAAGATAGCCTTCAGGCTTGAGCCAAGAGTAGTGGTATCCGTAAATCACAATCTTTGCGGTTTTATCGGTAAAGTTCAGACCTGTAGTGTGATAGATGCGGCTTTCAAAGAAATATGCGTCTCCTGCACGGAGGAGTGGTTCATCGTAAGGTTCAATCGGGTCAATTTCACCTTCAGGAATGCCCAAAGGTTCACCCGAGGTATGGCTTTTACGGATAAACAGCGTAGCACCAGAATTGGGCACGTTAAAATCCGTTAAACAATACGCGACCTTCAATCCAACGCGCGGGCAGTTCTTGTGTCCGAGATCTAAATGTACGCCGACATCACGGTGCCACCCGCGATTCTCAGGCATTTCGTGTGGTTGAGGGAGTTTGTAAAGGAGGGCGGTGTTGGTAATATGTATATTTGTTCCAAGCAGTTGGATCACTAAAGGTATTGCTTGCGTCTGTGATGTAAGTTCTGCGAAGGCGGGTTCTTGCACCAATCCGTCCCGCTTATGAAGGTAGTGTGCGTCACTTTCAAACGATTCCATGATGCGGTCACCTGCTTCGGTTAACCGAGCTATGATTTCGTCATCAAGCACCGACCTTACAATAAAATATCCGTTTTCTTCAAATTCATCACGTTGTGCTTCTGTTAACTGGACGAATTCCATGTGTTTCACTCCTTAGTTGCCTTAAACGATTGAGGATATGGTATCATAAATAAAAGTTGGTGTCTATTAAATATATGAAGTAAACAGAGCTATTTAGTTTTCGGTTTTTCTGCTATATTTTTTCACATTTCTATATAAAGTTATCTGTAGGTCGAGTTTCACTACTGCTCTACCCGACGGACAATATAAACTTTCAGTAACACACATCAACTGAAATTCTTAAAACTAAATGAACTAATACCTTACAGTCTATCTCATAAATCGTTGAATACGGTTCCCTACACAGGATCTACATTCATCGTAGGGGCGGGTCCCTGTGCC
>JAGWBU010000132.1 GCA_021295735.1 Candidatus Poribacteria bacterium
TGCCGAACGGCTGTGGCCTCTGTTGCGAGAGGTGGTTGCCAATAAAGTTTTTAGAACGCTATCAGACCTTGAAGAAGTTCTTGTGAAAAGGTGTCAGTGGTTCTCCAAAAACAAAAAGAAGGTGCAAGAACATGTCGGTTTTCAGTGGATTTGCAAAATGGAAAACACAATATGACTCACGTTAATTTGGTATAAGACACGATAAACGGTGCGTTTACAAAACGCACCTACCAGGATGGAAGACTTTATAAGCCTCAACCTATATAGTGAACTTTCAAATTATTGGGACACTTTGATAAACCTATTTCGGAAACATAACGGACAACAGAAGTTTGCGCTACAGAAGTGTCCCATTAATTATAGGTTTTACTATATATTAGGATTGAAAACACCTCCCACAAGAGCGGCTGTTCGTTTTCGGAGAAACACGGTTACGAGAGTAGAATTCAAGAATTAAAAATTTATATTTCTTACACAGAACTCACGTTATTTTAACACTGGAACCTTACGCCAACCTTGCCCCTCCGTGAATTCACGGACACTGAGACACCAGATAACAACTCGCTTCCCCCTCATTTTGTCGCGTCTACGAAACAGATTCAATCTTGATGGTGTCGCTCCCGAACCGCGAACCGCTACCACATCCACAGAAAAGCCAAGTTGATGCGCGAGATGGTCTGGTAATCCCGCACCCTCAGCGTGCATACCACTGCCTGCGTGAAAAACAAGATTATGGCTATCACCTAACAAAACAATAGGACTCTCTCGCCACGACGTGCCGAATAGTTGTGTTTTGGCAGATGATTCTATATCTTCTTTGACGTAGGTGAGTTGTAATCGTTCCTTCTGTAAATTCTTATCACCGAGTTCTTTCCAAAGATCCCCTGTTATTTCAACAGTTCGTGTTTCAAGTTTTGCTTTTCGTTTTGGAATTTCAGCCATCCACTGCGGCGTGCCGATAGCTTCTGCGATTGTTTCCGCAGCCAAAACACATGCATACCCAGACCAATGCGTATCCTGTTTACAATACAGCGAGCCGGCATCCGCAAACCGATTTTTTATGAAAAGATCGGTTAGGTCCAGCACATTCACGCCCTGTTTTTGCAGAATGTCGTAGAATTTTTGATGCTGTTCGTCAGTACGTGGTTTTATTTTCCCATGTTCTGAAACCATCTCAGGATAGATGGTGGCTTTTGCGGGTATAGGAACGAAGATCAATTCAATACCTGCTGTGTCCAATTGCGCTTTGAAGTCAAGAATTGCAGGTAATGGGTCGGCAAACTCTGAGTTTGATGCACGACTAACCTTCTTCGCTGCATCTCCCCAAAATTGTCCAACGCTCAGATGACGCAGTTCAGGAGCAAAAAATAACCATCCTTCTTTTCCTTTTACAACCGATGTTTCTTGTGTTTCTGCCTCCGCAACTTTTTCAGCCAGCGATTGAATAAGAAGGTCCGGTGCGGCAAATGTGAAATCAGGATTATAAATCCCTTCTACTAAGACAAAAACGGATAGAATAAACAATAGCAAATTCTTTGTGTTTACAATCCTCACGGTATTTCTCCCCAATAGACATCTAATAACCATACATTTTCATTTTCCAATTCTATACGGTTGTAGCTGCCGTAGTCTGCCTGAACCGAATCCCAAGGTCGGAGGCGCAATTTCACATTCTGTCCGATTTTAAAGGTAGCGGCATCTGTCCATCTGTTTTCACGCATGCCCCACATGAACACAACGAGTTCTTCTGGCAGCTCAAGTGTTTTGGTATTTTCAAGGTGAAGCGCAATGATACATTCAGAATATGGCACACTACCGGGGGCAGGTGGGTCTGTTTTGTCTTTGATAGAAGCGGTAATGGTTATCTCTTTATCCATTGGCGTTGGTTTTGCTACCTTATCTTCGGATGTGGACTGGATTGGTGGAATCGGCAGTTGTTTCCAGTTACGAGAAAAGAGTTCCCGCGTTGCGAATTGATAGACGAGGACACGTTTACCAGCGAGACGATTAGGCGCCTGCACAAGCGTTTGACGGGTAGCAAGCGCGCCGCCATCGTTAATGACGATTTTATCAATCGGTCGCGATAATTCTGTGCTGAGATGCTCTACAAAACCTGCCGATTCTCCCCATCCCATGCCAGCAAGCGAGTATATATTGCTAAAACTGTCTCCAAGAAACAGAATTTCTGCATTACGGTCAGGTTGCCATGGCTCTCCCGATTGGGTACGGATAGCAGAGGTTGTGACGTGTTCCGGGGGAAACAAGCTGTGGAATTCCCGCAGGTTTAGCATTTTTGCGATGTCCCCTAAGTTTGTGATTTCGGTTGCAGTTTTGGTATAGGCAGAAGTTGGAGCATTGGCAAATTTAACACGTTCTGTTATGAACGCCGCAAGATTTTTCGCAACGCGTTCCATTGCTTCTGGCTTCCAATGTGTATCTGTTTTGAGAAACTGCGTATTTTCTTTGGCAGCTTCAAAGAGAAATCCGGACGGATCATATACTGAAACACCATTTGATGTAAGTGCCTCAAGAAATTTTGCATAGATTGGATTGTGTACCGGTGCGGTAGGATTTTGGTGGCGTACTGAGAACTTCTCTGGATGAATCGTCGGTTTAACAGGTGTGGGCATAACAATGAGTGTGATGTTACGCTCCGCTAACTGCCGTTTGAAATCAATTATCGCTTTAAGTGCATCATTAGAATAAACTGCTCTACGCGGTTCGTGTAGGATAGGACTTTTATCAATGATTAGCGAGTCTATATCGGCACGGTAGAACAACCACCCATCACGCCCCAGATATGCCTGTTCGTTACCTGTGCGCAGCGAACCTGTCAAAATTGTTTGCACATTCGGCAGCAACCAATTGGTAAGTACGGATTTTTCTTCTAATGCGTCCTCAAACTTCTCAATGGCTTCGCGCTTAGGTTCGGATAACAGTTCAACAGCACTAAAGACATAAGGAGACTTGCCACGTTGAATTTCTGAGATAAACTGACATATAGGCACTGATAGGAGTACCACGCTGAAAATGATAAGACTGATTATGCACACGTTTCGTTTTACAAATGTGCTGCCGAGTTCTTTTTCGGCTGTTTCTCTGCGGTGTTCAGCTAAGTTTTGCATATCTAAAAAATGAAATAGATAAATGGGTTATACGCCTGTGTTGACAAAACAGCAAGTGAGAGTAAGAATAGCAGAAAACACACACCCATTCGGATAGGTGTCAATTTTTGTGTCCACTCCCATGTCTGTGGAAAACCCCAGACGATAATTCCCGCAATACCCATTGTTAACAAGTAGTAAGGTTGATACAGAATCCCTGCAATTAAATCGGTGGCTGGTTGGACGTTAGCACTGCTAAACATACATCGCAAGTATGTTAGGGCATGTGTCAAGCCACCTGCCCGAAAGAAAACCCATGTGATTAGCACGAGTAGGAACGTTGCTGTGACTCGTAATAGTTTCGGTAGAGAATTGTAGTAACTTGTTTTTCCTCGATTCCGTTCAAGTGCCAGCATACCGCCATGAATTCCACCCCAGATGATAAAATTCCACGATGCGCCGTGCCACAAACCGCCAAGCAACATCACAAGTGCTAAATTGACATAAGTTCGCGTCTGTCCCCGACGGTTTCCACCAAGTGGAATATAGAGATAGTCACGCAACCAACTGGAAAGCGAAATGTGCCATTTGCGCCAAAACTCCGTAATAGATTCCGAATGATAAGGGGAATCAAAGTTTTTGGGAAACGTAAATCCCAACATTAATCCCAAGCCGATTGCCATGTCGGAATAACCGCTGAAATCGAAATAGATTTGAAAGGCGTAAGCGATTGTGCCATACCAAGCATCAAGTGTGCTGACTATACCCGCGTCAAACACTGTGTCAGCGCATTTGCCGCAGGGGTTGGCTAATAAAACCTTTTTTGCCATTCCTAACGAGAAGAAAGCGATTCCACGGGCGAATTTTTGCAACGTGTGCGTACGTTGCTTTAGTTGATCGGCTACCTCTGAAAACCGAATTATTGGACCCGCAACGAGTTGCGGAAACATTGACACATAACAAGCAAAATCAATAAAATTCCGAATCGCTTTAGCATCACCACGATAGACATCTATCGTGTAACTCATTGATTGGAAGGTGTAGAAGCTGATTCCGAGAGGGAGTACAACCTGAAGCACGCTTTCCCATATCGGTAACCCCAACCATCCCAGAATAGCATTAAAGTTTGAAATACCGAAATTGAAGTATTTGAAAAACCCTAAAAGGGATAGATTGGAACAGATGGAGATTGTCAGTGCGAGTCTTCGCTTACGGTGATGTTCACTTCTTGAAATGACGTGCCCACACGTATAGTCAATTACCGTTGAGGCAAACATCAGTAACGCAAAGGGAGGGTTTGCCCAACCGTAAAACAGGTAACTCAGGAGTGTTAGTCCAAAATGCTTCGCTTGACGAGGGAATAGGTAGTAGCTTAGGAGCGCAATCGGGAGGAAGTAATAGACGAAGATATGCGAACTGAAAACCATACGAAATTCCTTTTTAGTCTATCTTCATTTACGGCGTTTTTTTGTGTTGCGTTGCCGAACTTTTTCAAGCTCCTGTGTCAACTTTGTAGCCCCACGCGCATTCAGGTGGTCAAGATCTTTGAACATCTCTGGAGCAAAATCGTGATTTCCACCTTGAATTAAATCAACGAAGACAAGATTTGGAAACTGTTTCTCCATCTTTCGCAACCGATCAATCAGTTCCCGATACCCTTTCTGCGTAGTACCATCATCGTCCACAACAGGTTCGCCTTGCATAATTGGATGGAAAGGGGATAGATATAGCAATATCTTAACATCCCGTCCGTTTAGTGCATCGATCATTGCTTCAAGACGGTCCCACCGTTTCTCAGAGATTTCCCACCGCTTCTTGAAGTCATCGGTTTCAGGATTTTGCCAAACATCATTTCTATATTTCCATCCCCATGGACGTTCAGACCAATATGCTCCCGCATAAGGGGTTGCCGAGATTTCGGTTACCGTTTTTTTCTTGCCATCCGTTTCGGATCTACGCCAAAGTGACTTAGCATGTTTCTGGTCAAATTCAAAACCGTCGCTTTTCAACAATTCCCTCTCGGACGATCTCTCAAAGTGTCGGTTAACGACACGCGGTGACAGTTGATAAACCACCCACTCCAAGTTGGGCATTTTCAAAAGATATTCATCAACAAAAGTTGTCTGAAACTCCAACGAACCACCTGAAATTGCGAGGTTGTATGCTACCGGAGTTTTACGATTTTCGGCACCGTAAAACAGTTCTGCTTGAATGCCTGATTCGCATCTTGAGTCACCCAGAGCAACAAGTTTAAGTTGATCTTTTAGTTGCCAGAAAACCGGCATCTTTTCGGAGAGAATAGAGTCGTAATCAAACCGGTCTTCAATAGACTGGTCTTCAAGGATTTTCTGTCCAATATCGTGATAGAGTGGTATGTCCGGGTCTAATTCAAGTGTATCACTTGTATAAAGGCTTTCCAGTTCTTTGAATTGTTGGTATGGATAAAGTTCTAATTTTTGTGATGATCCAATTTTTGCTTTACCAATTGGTTGTGGTTGGTTGTCGTAAATTGCCCAGTGTGCAACGCGTAGTTTTTTGCCCTTGAATTCGCCATCAAGTCGCTTCTTGAGCCTGTACTCATAAAAGACAAGTGCTTCTCTATAAGGCGATATATCTTCAAGTGTTGGTAATTTAGATTTCGCTACCAACTCCACTCTAAGCTCAATAGGATCACTCATATCCTTATCTATCAAAGTTCCGTCATGGGCGATCTCCAGGTCAATTTCAACACCCATATCATCAGCCTCAATATCGTAAAAAACACCTTTACCGAGTTCCGTTTTTCGTTCCACGTCATCTATTTCCAACGCTCCAACGTGGCGACGAACTGTATCTTGGACAGGTATTGGGAGTTCAGAAAAAGAAATTTCTTCGTTAATATCTCTTTCCTTGATTGTGCCATCTTCTGCAATCTCAAGTTCAATTCTAATTCCATCTCCTTCCGCTTCTATATCATAGATAATCTCTCCATCGTCCTTTTCCCTGTCAATATCGTCAATTGATAAGTCTCCAATTTCACGCAAAGCGATTTTCTGTATAGCTTTAGGTAGTTCGTCGAACTCTATGTCTTTTGAAAATCCGTTAATACTGATGAAAATCAAGCCTGCTATGATACAGAGCAGTTGTGTCCAATACCGGTATTTTTTCAAAACGTAATTCTCCTTCTTTGTTAACCATCCTTTTTCAAAATAACAATACGATTGCTATTTGTGCCTTTATTGTTATTAGAAACACCCCAGCAATTTGCTGTTTTCGTAAAGTGCTGCGCGTTAATCATTAATTTTTCTGGCACAAATCCTGCCGCTACCGATGCCTGGAAAACGGCATCTTCTAACAAAATCGCACCCTTGCGGACCTCTCCTACCTCAAAAGCGATTCTGCCAGTACGTTTTAATATTCGGTGCAGTTCCACAAACACATCTGTCATACGTGCAACCCAATCCTCCAGAGATTTTAATTGCCAGATTTTTCCCGCTTCAACTTTTATGTCACAAAACCACATCCGTAGCCAGTTGTCCTGCTCATAATCAACAGTGTCAAGAAAAGGGGGTGATGTAACAACTAAGTCAACCGATTCGTCCGCGATTTGGGGCGTGTTATCTGCGGACTCGGTAAGAAGTACAGCATCATCCTGCCAAAAGTGATCGGGAAGGCTATGACGCAACAATTGCTTCGATTTTCTTAATATCAGTTCCTTTGTGTTTCGGTATTCTGGAGTCTGATTTCGTTTTTCGTTGATTTTTTGCTGAGAAGTGACCGAAGCTGCAAGATTTGGCGGAAGGGTGAAAACAGAAAAGAAACCTGTAGAATGTCCTGTTAGACGGCTACATGCTACCATTTGTAACCATGCCTCAACTTTATCAAGTTGTTTTTGTCGGAAATAGGTTCGCCATCCGTAAATCTCTCTGAGTGTATCTTCATGGAAAAAGACTAAGAGGTCTTGGTCGATTTCAGCATCGTTTGACAGATCAATCTCAGACAATCTCTTTTCTATATCTGCTAATGTAGGTGGGTCGAGGCGGGGGGATGTAAGGATTATTGACAGAGGATTTATATCATTGCCAATGGCTTTATGTCCGTGAAGCTGCGCCTCTATCAAGGTGGTACCGCGTCCCATAAACGGATCGTAAACGATAGATGCCGGTTCACAGAACTTCTGAACAAAATATGCGGGTAATTGCGGTTTGTAACAGGCACGATACGAAATTTCGTGGATGGAGTGACCAGCACGTTGCTTTGCTGTCCAAAATTCGTCTACTTCTGTAGGAACGTAAAGCAGACAACTCTTGGGTAGATTAAAGTCAAAGGCTAATTGCATTGATGTTATGAATAATGCCCATTTCGCAGTAGATTTTTAGATTAACTAAACTTTGGACAATTTTTAGAATGTTTGTGTAATAGTTAGAGTGTATAAACTATCCTAAACACCTATATAAGATTTTTTGATACACATTTCGCCCCGCAGGGGCTTACAAGGGTTGTGTACTCCCGTTTCTATACACATTTCGCCCCGCAGGGGCTCAGGACTATTTAGTTTTAAGAATTATCAGTTGATGCGTGTTACTGAAAGTTTATATTGTAGGTTGGGTTGAGCGGACGCGCAACCCAACATTTGCACATACGTGTTGGGTTGCGCAAACTCTACCCATAGGCGTCAATTTAAGAAATAGTAAACTTGTTTTTCATAAAAAAGCATTGTTAAGTGAAAACACCTCTTA
>JAGWBU010000230.1:0-319 GCA_021295735.1 Candidatus Poribacteria bacterium
CCGACGAATACATCTTTTAAAGTCCCAGTGTCGACACTCCATAAGTGAATGACTTGGTCATAACCACAACTTGCGAGTGTCCTGCCATCAGGACTGAAAGCAACGCCTGTAATACGATCCGTTAATGTGAATATATTTTCGGATTTTACTGAAAGTGATAAGATTCAGCAGGCGTGCATTGGGAAGCTTCCTACCGCAAGGAAAAAAGGGGATTCATTCAATTACACGATGAACCAGATGCCTATTCGCGCCGTGACAATACCAAGAATCGCACCCGCGAGAACATCTGTCGGATAGTGGACCCCGAGATAGACGCGGG
>JAGWBU010000230.1:633-2522 GCA_021295735.1 Candidatus Poribacteria bacterium
GATGCGTTCGTTACCCCAACCAAAAATGCGATCAAACAGCAACCTATCCCATCGAGTTAAATTATTTGTGAATTGTCTTAGCATAGTCTATCAGGTAAGCAGGTAGAGGTATAAAACCGACCCACTCTATTTCCTTTTTTCTCTTTGACTTACTCCGTCCACTTAAAGTAGCGAGCAGCCAGGGGCTTCCTCTACCAGCAACGCAATAGATATTATACCACACGTACAAACGAAGGTCAAATCTTTTTTGTTTTATCCATACCGCGAACATCGTAATTTCTCATGAAGCCTTTGGGGCCACATAATCAGCAAGATCTGCGAGTGCGATGACGTTGTAATCGTTTTCGGCAAGGTACGCCATATACGCTTCAAATTGTGCTGGTTCCGTGTGAACCCATGGATGTTCAACATCTGGCACACCGTGGAATGTCAGAACAGCAATATTTCCGTCCTTTGCTTGATCAAGTGCCCAGATGAAATCGTCAAAACTCCAATGCGGACCGGAAGCGCCTGTTGTGGGTATCAAAAGTGGATGGTGCCGGGTAGGATTATAAGCAGGTCCGCGCCCGCCTTCGCCGTCGTAAGGAAATTCGGGGGCGACACCGCGTCTCGCAAAATCAAAACCGTATGCAGCAAGCACCTCGACAGCCGCTTCACCGTGGCTATAACCGGGGTAACAGAACGTTGCCGGTTGTGGAATGCCGTAAGCCTCACACTGGGCATCAATATGTTCAAGATCCGAGCGCAGCTCCGCAGCGGACTGCTGTGTGACGTTTCGATGGTGCCGAGTATGATTGCCAATCTCGAAACCCGCATCGTGTAACCCACGTACTTCTTCCCACGTCATGTAGGCTTCTTTATTCGTCAGAAAATTCAAACCTTCCGTAATGTAGAAGGTTCCGCCAAATCCATAAGACTTCAGGAGCGGACCGACAAAAGTCGCCTGCGATTTGCAACCGTCATCAAAGGTAAGCACAACGAGTTTGTCAGGTATCTTCTTGTGTAAAACGTTTTCCATATACTTCAACCTGTGTCTATCTAAAAAGTTCGAGGCTATACTGCATTGCCAGATTATTATAGCCACAAACCGCTACCTAAATCAAGGAAAATTACATCAGCGATCTTTCTCCTCTTGTAGGAGCGAGTTGTACTCGCGATCTTTCTACCCATCTCAACTTTAGCGACCTCTCCTACAGAGGAAGCATATTCACATGGATAAAGTAAATATAGAAAACTATAGTGAATCCTAAAAATAAATAGACACATTCGTACCACAAACTTATTCAGACTGTTTGAGAGTGCCCAATTAATTCTAAACTTTACTATAAATGCCCCTGGATTGCCAGAGAAAATACTTGACAAAAATTCTAAAATGATTTAAAATACCCGCAGGAAAATAATGGAGGTGTAATTATGATTGATCGACGCGCATTTCTAAAATCGCTGGCAGGCTTGACAACCGGTATTCTTTTGTCATCAGCATGCGCCGAAGGTGATGAAGAAAATAGTACCAGGGACCGCCTTGGTGCTCTCTTACCGACACGACGATTCGGCCGCACAGGCGAAGCTGTGACAATGCTCGGCGTTGGTGGATGGCATATCGGAGATATGACGGAAGCTGAGGCTCAGAAAACAATCGAAACCGCCCTTGAAGGCGGTGTACGCTTCTTTGATACCGCAGAAGGTTATCAGACAGGAGGCAGCGAGAGTCGCTTAGGGAAACTCCTTGTTCCAAAATATCGAGATGATGTCTTCCTTATGACAAAGACGAGAGCACGGAACGTAAATGAAGCATGGGAACACCTTGAAGGATCCCTCTCACGCCTGAATACAGACAGACTCGACCTCTGGCAGGTACATGCCGTACGGAACCCCGCAGACGTGGATGA
>JAGWBU010000230.1:2685-3045 GCA_021295735.1 Candidatus Poribacteria bacterium
TCGTACCAACCCTCGTGGAGCGAAACATCGGTGTGATTGGGATGAAAGCCTTAGCAAACGGCGGATTCTTCGGCGGTTCGCAGCACGGACGGCACGGTTCCAATCCGAAAGTCGTCCCGAATCGTGTCAGCGTCTCCGAAGCCGTTCGGTTCGTCTGGTCACTACCCGTCAGTACGCTCGTTACCGGTCCCGACAATGCCGAACAGATGCAAGAAAAAATTGACATCGCCCGTGAATTCACTGGTATGGAAGACGACGAACGCCAGAAATTGATAGAGAAGGTTGAAGATATGGCAGGAACGACGGTTGAGTTTTATAAAGCCTAATCTCTTGAAGGGCATCGTCTAACAATCCCAAGTT
>JAGWBU010000133.1:0-7759 GCA_021295735.1 Candidatus Poribacteria bacterium
CGTAAACCTAAATGTAATACAGTCTAAGATTATCAACATATTAGGAATAGAAGTCAAAAATGTTTATTTTCCAGATCCGTAACTGCGGAGTGTAGGTTATAACCAGCCATGTCAGCAGGATTTTCTAAGTCTATTCCCGAAGCGATATAGAGATGCGTTAACCGTTTCTGCATCTCCTGTTCAAAATCTGCAGGTGTTCCAGTAGGAAAAGTCTGCTTATATTGATTTGTAAAGAAATCAGGGTCTACGGGCAATCCTATAGATATAAAGAATTCTTGGTAGGCAGCTAAATTTTTAGGATCAATTTCCAAAAATGCTTGATACGTTTGAGATCCCTTAATCGGAATTGCAAATAAAATTTCCGGATTTGCTAACTGTTCAGGACTTAAAAAACACTTAAGCAGTAGTTCCAGTAAATCATGGCTATGCGGACTCACCGCTTGACCGGGAAGATGATGATCCGCTTCCAAATCTATCTGCTGACCAAGCATTGCCAGTGTGCAAGCGTGAGTGGTTTGTGCCATCTCTGTTCCCGGCTGCATTTGTCCAATATTATGGGAATGTGTGCCTGTGTCAGCGTGAGGATTTATTTGGAAGGTATCACCTGTTTCATGGATAAGTATCAGTTTACCAAGAATATCGGTGCTTGGGTCGCCGCCAACAGACCAGAAAGGTGTTGTAAACTCTAAAACACCTATGCCATCTGTGCCAACCGAAATGTTGCCAATTTCACCCACACCGATAGGCGGTGTGCCCAGTGTCGCTTCGGCAACAGACACACCGACTGTCCCCGCTTGAACATCCATAGGATGCCAGTGCGGTCCCACGTCGTCACAACCGCTACCGATATGGAGATGTGCTGCGTGCAAGCCAGAGACAGCATCCTCAATCTCAATCACGACATGAACACCGCTGTCAGTCTCCGTGAACATGGCTGTTCCAGTCAAATCACTTCCGTCTATTGCAGATATGGTAGCAACTGCGACTTTATCGCCGGGTTCGGCAGTGATAACCTCTGTCGGAATCCTTTCGCAACCAATAACTAACCATGTTGTCAAAATGAGAACGAATAATAAAACACAGGTATAAGATTTAACAATTGGTAAATTGTTTTTGTAGGAGGGGTTTGAAACCCCAATTTGTAGGAATAGCATTGCACCTGTTCAAATATTGCAGTCTGAAAATCGAAATATGCGGTGATGATTATACGGACATGTCTCATATTTGTCCCATAGTCATCACCACAAATCTGAAAATGATTCTGTTTACGCAATCAAATTATTCGCAGCACGAACAGGTCTAAAAAGCGTCTGCCGTTTAGGTGGCATTTCTTCCAACAACTTCGGATGTGGATTCCAATCGTGCCACTTGCTATTCACAGTATTATAGCAACTGAAAATTGCCAACCTGTCGTTCTCCTCGTTTGTCCAGCGGTGTGTGCTGTGTGTCAACGCCTCTGTGAAAAATAGTAATGACCCTGCAGGACATTCGTAAGTATCCCAAATCGGAGAATCTGGGGTCCGAATACTATCAGGTGCGGTATAGACTGCCTTATGGCTTCCCGTAATAAATAAGGTGCCTCCCTGTCTGTATTTGACAGAATTGAGTTCCCAAACGATACGAGTCAAACCGCTGTAGGCTCTTCCTGGAATACACCGATAGAGGTGTGAATCACCGGGAAAACGGAGCATACCGTTGCCGTTGTGTGGTCCAAAGTTGCCATCTCCGACAGTACGGTAGAATAGGCTACACGATTCCATTCGAAAGCCGTAGCATTCTTGGCTTGAAAGTGCTGGATGCGCGAGAAATTCGTTCAGAAATCCGACAACATTAGGATGATCGGATAATTTTTCCATCGGTCCACCGAGAGGTGAACGTTCATGTTCCGGAATAGACTCCGGTTCATGACGAAGACGAAGGCAGAACTCCTGCATCTCTTCAAGTTCATCACCTGCCAACACGCCGGGGACTAATAGCCAACCGCGCATGTCAAACAGATATTTCTGTTCCTGCGTAGGTGGCACAACAAGCGTACCGTCGGAGGTAGTTTGTGGGAGTTCGGCATTGTCTACATCAAGTGCCGCGCCCAAGTTTTTATCAACGATAAAAGGCTTTGTATAGTTTGTTGCTTGTTCCATAATAATATTTCCTAATTTACTTGTTTATGTCATCGCTTTCGCGCGTTTCAACGCATCTTCAGAAACATTCAGTGTTTTAGCGATGTCTTCATCAGTATGTGAAATGGACATGAACCAGATGTGTCCCTCCGGTAGATATAATCCACCATCTAACGTCGCTTCATAGAATGCTTTACGAAACTGACTCTGCTTTTCACCCTCAGCGTTCAAACCGAAAAAAGGCATTGGGCCAATTCCACCGATACGTGCTTGGTCAATACCTAACCGGTCTGTCATCTCCTTATAGCCATCTAACAATTTTTGCCCTTGTTTCCACATAAATGCCACACCGTCTTTTGCCTCCAATTCCGCAATTGTAGCAATAGCAGCGGCAACAAGTGAGACTTCTCCGTGGAAGGTTGCGGCGACCCATACGCCAGCAACTTCATCCATAATTTCCTGTTTGCCGACTACAACAGCAGTCGCGAATCCATTAGCCAACGCCTTTCCAAAAACCGACATATCAGGTGTCACACCGAAATACTCCTGCGCGCCACCTAAAGCATATCGGAATCCAGTTTTAACTTCATCAAAAATTAACAAAGCATCGTTAGAATTCACAACGGATTTCACGTTTTCCAAATATCCTTCTGCAGGTAGGTCGTGCCCGGAGGGTTCCATAATCAAACACGCTATTTCTCTGGGGTGTTCCTTAAAAAGGTCTTCAAGTGCATCTATATCGTTAAAACTTACACTTAGTGTCGATTCAGCACTACCCGGCAGGTGTCCACGAGAATTGTGACACCAATCGTGCCAACCGTGGTATCCGCAACGAATTATCTTCTCTTTTTCCGTATATGCGCGGGCAAACTTAATTGCCCCAGTAGTCGCATCGGAACCACCGACAAAGTAAGCCACTCTATCTGCAGACGGAATAATCTCAACCAGTTTCTCTGCGAGTTCTATCTCTAATGTATGCCCGACATTATAGACATTGCCGCGTTCCAATGCCTTGGCGACTGCCTCTATTACAGTAGGATAGGCATGTCCGAGAATCATCGGTCCATATCCCATCAAGTAGTCAATATAGTCGTTTCCATCGGCATCCCAAAAATGTGCGCCTTTTCCGCCAGCAACCATAATCGGCTGCGGAGGATTGCTCTGTTTATGTGGTTGTCCACCACCTAACAACGCAGCCTTCGCCCGTTCTCGCCACGCCAACGATTTTTCAAAACTTCTTCCCATATTACACACCTCTACGCAATTTGATAGATAGTATACCATAACTTGCGTCAATTTGAGCATTTTTTGTTGTAAATCGTGCAAATTAATGACATACTATTCCAATTAAAGTCGTGGGAAAGTTATAATGAAGTATAAAAATATGTAGACATTTTGGTTTGGAGCGTTTGTAGTCGCGCAATTCATTGCGCCTCTTATCTTCTTGTAGGAGCGAGCTCCAGCTCGCGACTTTACAGCTCAAACGAGGAAAAACTAAATGTTCCTATGATACCGAAACCTTTGGAGGAGATGAAAATGGCAGAAAACCTATTAACAGATGAACAGATGCGGCATTTTATCGTGAACGGGTTTGTCACCGTTACGACAGCGTTACCGCCAGCATTTCACGATGACATCTTTGAAAGAACTGCTGTTGTGTTTGACAAGGAAGGCAATCCGGGCAATAATCTCTTGCCGAGAATACCAGAAATTCAGAGCGTGTTTGACGATGCAAACGTGAAAGGTGCATTGACAAGTCTGCTGGGACCGGATTACTATATGCAACCGCATCGGCATCCGCACTATAATCCGCCCGGTAGTAAAGGGCAAGGCATGCATCAAGATGGTGGAAAGCGATGGTCACACCATACACGTCGGTTGCTCGTTTTCTATTATCCGCAAGATACACTTGTTGAACGTGGACCGACCGGTGTTGTGCCGATAAGTCATTACTTCAGTACAAATGAAGGTTCGCAAGTATCTCCCGAACGACCCGTCTCTGGTAAAGCGGGAACAGTTGCCTTTGCTAACTACGACCTGTGGCACCGTGCCATGCCGAATCAGACTGATAAGAGGCGTTACATGATGAAATTCCTCTATGCTCGGATGACGGAACCGCAAGAACCTACGTGGGCAAATAAAGAGACAGAATGGGCAAACGGCACAGCAATCGGACCGGCGGAACATCAGGAGATGTTTAAACATCTGTGGAACTGGCATCTTGGACCAAAGCACAGTGATTCGCCATCTTCACCTAACGGTGAATCGTTATCAGATTTAATCAGCGCGTTGAACAACACGACTGAATCAACGGGATTGCGGGCTGCATATCAAGTGCCAATGTTTGGCGAAAAAGCTGTGCCAGCACTGGTGAGATGTTTGCATGAGGAATCGGATATGACTCGCCGAAACGCATGTTATGCGCTCAATGCAGTGGGGACTCCTGCTGTGAATGCGTTGCAAGATGCCTTGAAAGATTCACCTGAACATGTTCGTGCGAATTCTGCAGAAGCACTCGGAGACCTTGGGACTAATGCAGAACCCGCCGTTCCTGCATTAGTTGAGGCATTAGAAGATGAATCTGCCAATGTCCGGGCACGCGCGATTGAGTCGTTAGGCACAACGAGTCAATCAAGTTCGTTAGCAGTTCCAGGATTAATTAAGGCATTAGAAGATACGAATGGTGGGATCAGACGTAATGCTGTGTTTGCGCTGTGTCGGATTGGTAAAAATGCTGCGGACGCAGTTGAAGGTTTGGAAAATCTACTTTTTGATGAGAACCGTTATATTCGTGGCAATGCGGTGCATGCGCTTTACCGTATTGGCACACCACAAGCAAAATCGGTGCTTCTTAATTATTTGGAAGGCACGCGTTGGTGTGCATTGACGAACCGCGAAACCACGTTTTAAGATTATTGTGGTTGGACTACTGCTCCGCTTTATTGTAGGGCGGGGTCTCTGTGCCCCGCCTAATGTATAAACACGCATGAGGTGTTGATTTAGTCATTCAGTGTTTATAGTCGCGCAATTTATTGCGCCTCTTTGAATTCGTTACGGCACGCGGAGCGTGCCTACTACTTTTAAGCAGACTGAAACGCAGCATAAATCTCCCGTGCCCGACTTTCAACATCCTTTAAATAGGTCTCACCGATTTGTACGCGGTAAAGTTCAGTGAGGTTACCACTTGTCTCACCAAAGGCTTTAGCATAACGCCGGCATTCCTCCTTATCAGGACCGGAGGCATAGGCTTTTGTCTTCGCATCTGTCCCAGACTTTCTAACCTCAACAAACTTATCCGCAAACTTAAGGTAAGTTCCATCCCCGACAAATCGGACACTCTCAAGTGTCGTAAAATCGAGATCCGGAAGCGCGTCAGAAAGGATAGCACGCGCTTGTTCCATATCTATTTTTCCTTGACGTAGTGCAATGGCAATTCCAAGGAAGAACAGGTCGTTTTTGTCACGTTTCGCTTCGCCTTCCCTTTTCGCTGCGCGCAGTTTCTCAGGATTCGGTTCAGACTCGTTGTAGTAAGTAATATCTTCTCTCACGTCACACGTTGCGGTAATCCGACTTTCGGTAAAAATGGAGGCGAGATAGTCAGACAAAGGCATATCCGCCTGTTTGCAGTGCGCTGCAAGTGCTGTGACCAACACCATAGATTCACCTGCTGATTTCTCCCGCATCGCTATGGCGGTCCTTCCACCCTGACTCTGGATAAGTTCTTCGGGACCGGTAATCATGCCACCACTCTCTTCACCCGCGAAAATCAGGCGTGGCTGTAAACCAAGCGAAATCGTTTCACCATAAATATCTTGGATAACAACTGGCGTGTCTGGTGTTTCGGTTATCTGCTTCTCAATCTTTTTCATAATTGCGGCAATTTCTTTGAAACCGACCGGTACATTAATCACATTTACCCCATTAGCAGCAGCCCATTGGTCCCAAGCAAGTGCAGAAGGCGTTGTTTTAATCATAAATCGCGGATGGTCTTCCCAAAGTCCTGCGGTTTTAAGTTGCTTCGTGTGGAAATCCATTAACATCAGAAACGCTTGGTTAGGTGTGTAAATCGTCAATAGTCGATCGTCGTCAAGCATTAGGAAATCAACACCAAGACTTTGGAGTGTTTCGGCACGCGATGTTTCTTCTATTTGACAAACGATAAGTCGGTCTCCATCTGGATCGGTTGCCTCAATGATTGTTCCGATAGGTTGCTTTTTCAGTTTGGTCGCGTACTCTGCAGATTTGACGACATCAAGAATACTAAAATCGCATCCAAGGTCATAGAATTCTGCCTCGCCTGTTTTCGGATTTTTGTCCAGTTTTCCGATATTATGATAGAGCGGGTCAGCTTCAACGTGAAGCCAACGGACAGAGTCAGCAATACCCAACCGCTCAAAGATCGCACGCATCGGACGATACATACATCCACCCACGCAATCAACAACGATAGGCGGTTTTGTCTTTCGGATAAGATTGAGATTTGCATCTGTGGCAACACCGCTTTTGAGATAACCGACATAAAGTTGTACGCCATCGTGAAGTTCGTCTAATCGTTCGAAATCAATATGTTCGTCGTTGACTGTACTGAAATGAATCGGATACCCTTCTGTCTCTGCGGTTTTGAGAATCTCCTCAATCTTTTTGACAAACTGCATGGATTCTTCGGGTAGGTATTGACTTCCTTGATTGTTGAGGTCTTTTGTTGCGTTTTTGGTGCTAACAGAGTGGCTTGATGTGACATGCTCGCCGCCATCCAAGTCAAGCATGAAAATAAGGAATGATGCCATCCAAATCGGCAACGTACCAAACCCTTTCGGCACATAAGTCCGTATGCTTTGTGCTGCTTGAATGCGAGCAATGAATTCAACATATTTTTGCGAGTTGTAGCGCACCTCACATCCTGCAAGTTTTTCTACAGGTTTCCCACCAGATTTTTCCTTTGCAACGAGACTTTTTCCAAGTGTCGCCAAGATAATACCCACCTGATTAATCGGAAAGCGCGTATCCCACGGATATAGAATGTTTTGTGGACCGCGTATCCCTGCAGTTGAAACCTGCGCTTCCTTAGCATAGTTACCGAACCATTCCCACAGGTTCAATTGTTCAATGAGTTCCTTGTTGAGTAGGAATGTGAATGCATCGGGTTCGTCTTGGGGAAAAAGAGGTAATTTGATTGAGTCGGGGGTGTTCTGCTCAACCATTGCGAAAAGTTGTTGTTCTGTTAGGTTACGTTTGTCAAGGGACGCTGCATCTACAGCAATTACCATCTCCACGCTCCAAAAAAGTTTTTACAGTTATTATAGCATATACACCATATTTTGTGGACAGTTAATTGCGTGGGATTTGTTAGGTTATAGGTTGGGCAGTAGGGCGGTGATGTGGTGGGTGTAGATATGGTGTTTTCCATTGAATTCAAGTGTAGGCATAGGGAACTCCGAGAAAAAAGATTTGCGATTCATAAGATAAATTTTAACACAAAGTCGCGTTGGGTATCAAGCAATTTTCCTTAAAACTATTTCTTACCAGAAGATAAGATTTTCATTAACATCAACCTTTCTCTGTCATCAGAGGCATTCAATTTTCGTCTAATTATCCGTTTTAGTTGAAAAGTTGGGACCTAAAAATCGTTCCCAGATGCACGA
>JAGWBU010000133.1:7946-17257 GCA_021295735.1 Candidatus Poribacteria bacterium
GCATTAGAGAGTTACTTTCGATTTTCGGTGTGTTTGGGGATCGGTTTTCTCTTTTCATACTGATATTATACCAAGTTCTGTGTAGTGATCAGAGGTTTTTGTGGTGTTAAGAACAATAAATATCCAATAGATTCACAATAAGTTTGCAGGAAAAGTTGGGGTTGATACGTTTTTTGCATCTTGGATGAGCGTGCATTTTGTTGTCAGCATGGTGGTTGACGCGATTTTTTTCAGTTTTTGTAAAGGAAGAAATTATTGGAGAATTGAATGCCTCTGCTCTGTCATCAGGGTGTGTAAAGTTTTTGTCACTAGATGGTTCTGTAGGGTGTGTAAAGTTTTTGTAGAAATCCGCCCTACAGTGGAAAACGCCGCGTAATCATTGCAAAATCATTGCAAATTGAACCTATGTAACCAAATATTTACACACCCATAATAAATTAAATAACTTGACAAAATCTCCGAAAACCTATTTAATTATGTAGGTTGACGTGCAAATATCATGTTTGCAGTACCTTAAATTTAGACCTATTGGGAGATATTAAAGGACATGAAAATAGAAAAACGACTTGAAGAATTAGGGATAGAATTACCACCCCCTGCGACACCCGTTGCTAATTACGTTACCACAGTTCAAACAGGAAATCTGGTTTTTACATCTGGACACGGCCCTGGTACAGGTGAGGGTAAAATCTATAAAAGCCAACTCGGCACAGATGCGACCATTGAAGAAGGATACGAATCCGCGCGTCAAGTTGCAATCGGGTTGTTAAGCACACTCAAACATGCGTTAGGCGATCTGGATCGGATTAAACGTGTTGTGAAGGTTGTCGGATTTATCAACTCCTCTGCAGATTTTACGGACCAACCCGCTGTCCTAAACGGTGCATCAGATTTCTTTGTTGAGGTTTTTGGCGATAAAGGCAAACATGCGCGCTCGGCAGTCGGCATGGTGCAATTGCCCGGCGGTATTCCGGTTGAAGTCGAAATGGTCGTAGAAATTGAGGATTAACCCTTAAAAAAAGAAGGAAATAATGGCAGTTCAAATTGTTAAGCCTCGGATTCGTGGTTTTATTTGTACGAACGCGCATCCTGCTGGTTGTCAGGCAAATGTTCAAAGTCAGATAGATTTAATTAAAGAGAATACCTCACATAAGACGACAGGTTTAAACGCACTTGTTATTGGTGCGTCAACCGGTTATGGACTTGCCTCTCGCATTGCGTTGACGTGGGGATACGGGGCTAAGACGTTAGGTCTCCTCTACGAACGTCCCGCTGATGACCGACGCACAGCGTCTGCTGGCTATTACAACACCGTTGCTTTTCATCAACAAGCACAACATGATGGCTTTTTTGCTCAGAGTCTCAACGGCGATGCCTTTTCGGATGAAGTAAAACACGAGACTATAGAACAACTTAAAGTCAATTTTGGCAAAATAGATGTTCTTGTCTATAGCATCGCTGCACCGCGCCGAATCCATCCGCGCACTGGCGAAACACATAATTCTGAACTGAAACCGATCGGTGAATCGTATACAGGTAAAACCATTGATCTGAACAACGAAGTCGTTGCCCCTGTAACGATTGAACCTGCAGATGATAGAGAAATCGCAGACACAATCGCTGTGATGGGTGGCGAAGACTTGGAGATGTGGGTTTCTGCTTTAGCAGATGCCGAATTACTCGCGCCGGAAGTGACTGTTGTCGCATATACCTATATCGGCAGTACATTGACCTGGCCGATTTACCGAGATGGTACTATCGGCAGAGCAAAGGATGATTTAAAGGCACGCGTTGACGCGCTTGATGAAAAACTTTCAAATCAATTCGGTGGCAATGCGTATATTTCGGTTAACAAAGCTGTTGTTACGCAAGCTTCTGCTGCTATACCTGTTGTTCCGCTTTACATTAGTATCCTCTACGATATTATGACCGCAAAAGGTATTAATGAAGCGCCGATTGGGCAGATGCATCGATTATTCTCGGAACATCTTGGTCCTGGGTTAAAACCGCAACTTGATGGTGAACGTTATATTCGGTTGGATGACAGGGAATTACGACAGGATGTGACCGATGTGGTCACCGAACGTTGGGAACAGATTAATACCGATAATTTCCATGAACTCTCTGATTACGTTGGCTACAGACGGCGTTTCCGGAACCTTTTTGGCTTTGAGGTTGAGGGTGTTGACTATGATGAGGCAGTGGAAACAGAATTAACATTTTAAGGAGAAACTTATGTCACAACCTTTAGTTACAGTTTGGAACGAATTTAGACACGAAAAAACGAACGAAAAGATCCGCAAACTTTACCCGAAAGGCATTCATACTGCTATTGCAGATGGGTTAAGTGAACACGGTATTGAAACGTTAACCGCTACGTTAGATGAACCTGAACACGGTTTAACTGACGAAGTGCTGGATAAAACGAACGTATTGATATGGTGGGGACATGCTGCACACCATGCCGTTGAAGATGCTATTGCTGATAAGGTGAAAGCACGTGTGCTACAAGGAATGGGACTTATCGTGCTACATTCTGGTCACTATTCCAAACCCTTTACCCGTTTGATGGGAACGTCATGTAGTCTCAAATGGCGCGAGGCAGCAGAAAAGGAACGTATTTGGGTGATTGAACATGGGCACCCGATCGTTGAAGGACTTGGCGAATATTTTGAAATTGAGCATGCCGAAATGTATGGTGAACCGTTTGACATTCCCGAACCCGACACGCTTGTTTTTATCAGTTGGTTCCCCGGTGGTGAGGTGTTCCGTAGTGGTTGTTGCTACTATCGTGGTAGAGGCAAAATCTTCTATTTCCGTCCCGGTCATGAAACGTATCCGATCTATTACGATGAGAATGTCCGCCAAGTTATTGCGAACGCTTCTCGTTGGGCATCCCTTGGAGATGCACCAGTGCCTGTCTTTGGGAATGCCAAACCGTTAGAACCATTGAATTAGAAAATTGCTATCAATGGACTTTTTGAGTCTGTCGGTTAAAATTTGAACTTCTTTGGTTAACACTTTGCTATACATGTATTGAATACATTACGCATTCTGAATTTTAAAGGAGATAAACCATGGAAGATGCTAAAGCTAAGATTGACCAATTGCTACAAGACGGTTTCATATTATTAGAGGGTGCGTTATCACCTGAAGAAACCGAAAATATCCGTCAGCGGGTTAACTACGCGCGCGAACAGGGTTGGGAAGAGGGGTTGAACGCAGTCGGTAATATGTGGTTTGATTCCCTGCTTGATCGTGAACCGGACACCTACGCACCACTTGTAGGACATCCGAGCGTCCGTCCTTATCTTGAGGGTTTAATGGGCAAACAGTGTCAACTTCGTAGTCTACGTGCACATATAAATCCAGGTCCATACCTACAGGAATGGCACATGGACTTTTACGGTTATTGGCACGAAAAGCGGTACGTTGAAGAACACCCGTTTGCAATGGCACCTGCTGGTATCAACACCACCTACTATTTTCAAGATAACGCCCCTGGCGAGGGACATCTCAAGTTTGTGAAAGGTGGACATATAAACGAACCGCCGCATCTGTATCCGTTAGACCGTCCCAAATTTGAGGAATGGTGTGAGGCACAAGAACATGTAATCTTGTATCCGAAGGCGGGCGATTGTGTCGTGTTCATCAACCACATGCCACACCAAGGTGCAAAAGAACGTGATGATATGGAGCGGAGCAATGTTGTCTGCCATTATCAAGTTACACCGATGTATGATGGTGTTTGGCACGTTTCACGTCCGCGCGGATATCAAGGCACCTTCCCGTTTGCTTAAAGATATGCACTCGTGCTTAGAAGACGGATACTTTTCGCATCTGTCCATATTGTTTAACGACTTAACGTCTATAAGACTGTAGAGGCTACTCATCCAGTAAGGAGGTCAGTTGATGTTAAGAGAAATGGAGAATTTCAGATTCTATTTCACAGTAATAATCGTGCTTCTGTTTAGTGCCATCGCTTTCGCGCAAGGGATAAATATAGAAAGCAAAGAAAGTGAGAACCATTCAATGAATAGACTGCGGGTAATAATGACATCGGATTTTCCACCGATTGGTGTCGTCAAGGGTGGTAACGCACCCAACGATCAAAAGAGCGACCCGGATGATATGCAGTCGATAGTCCGCTTCCTGTTGTATACCAATGAGTTTGACGTTGAAGCATTGATAGCTTCGTCGGGTACATTTGCTAACATAGCCAAGAAACAACATATACTGGATGTGATTGACCGCTACGAAAAGGTATATGAAAACCTGAAAAAACATGATCCCTTATATCCCACCCCGGACTATCTGCGTTCAGTTACTTTCCAGGGCCGTAGCGGCACCTGGGGCAAAAAAGGCACTGTCAACATTGGTGAAGGCAAAGACAGTGAGGCTTCGGAGGCGTTCATCAGCATCGTGGACAAGTCCGATCCTCGTCCGGTCTATATTGGTGTCTGGGGTGATTGCAGCGTTGTAGCGCAAGCAGTGTGGAAGGTACAGAATACGCGCAGCACTGCCGATCTGGAAACGTTCCTAAGCAAATTACGTATCCATCAAATCGCTACCCAAGATGGTACGATTGGTTGGTTGCGCGATAATTTTCCAAAGTTGTTCATCATTCATTCGAAAAAGACTTACCAAGGGATGTTCGGTGGACGTGATCCGATTTCGAACCTCGCCTGGGTTAACAAGAACATTCGCAATAACCACGGTCCTCTTTGCGATGTGTATCCGCACGAAGGGATGGGATGCACAGGGGTGTGTGAAGGGGATTCACCTTCGTTCCTGTGGCTGGTGAGTGCAAACCGCGGACTGAACGATCCCGATGACCCCACCCAGGAAAGCTGGGGCGGACAATTCATGCGCGATGGGAACACCAATCACTATGTTGATGGACCCGGTCCGTCAAGCATCTCCAAGTGGCGTTCCGAATATCAGGCAGAGTTTCAGGAACGCGCAGACTGGTGTATAAGAAGTCACCCTTAGCCACACCAACACTTTCGTATGAAGGCGTTTGGCACGTTTACCGACCGCGTGGGATCAACAGATATTCCTATTTGCTTAGAGGTCCTTCACTATTTTTATGGGCGGATGTTGTATCCGTTTACATTCAAACTATTGGTCCAAATTTAAAAGAGGTGAAACTCATGCGAAACTTTATAGTTATTTTCTTTACAACTGTATTTCTGGCAGCGAGTTTTCAAATTAGCAGCATAGCCGAAGAATTGGAAGGGTTAGTCGTTTATTTTGACTTTGAAGATGGCGCAGGTAAGACCGTCACAGATCAGTCTGGAAATGGTCAGGATGGAAAATTAGAAGGCGACACAGACTGGACTGACGGCAAATTTGGTAAAGGCCTCAATTTTGGTGGGGAAGACGGTATTGTACGGGTTGTTCATTCCCATCGATTTGAATTTACCGATGGGCTCACTATTTGTGCATGGGTTCGTCCTACTTTAGAAGCCGGCCCGGGCACGTGGCAACTGATTGCAGCAAAAGGTCCCGATGTACAAGAGTTTTTTGAGGTGCTCCTCCATCCGGATGGCTATATATGGATGGGATGGAGAATGTCAGACGGACGTAAAGTGCCTGCGAAAAGTCCCGTTAAAATCGTAAAAGATAAATGGCAGCACGTTGCTGTTTCATTTCAGACGGGAGAATGGTGGACAGTTTACCTTGATGGTGAAGTGCTAATTAATCATCCGAAGCAAGATGGTAAATTAGTGCCTGTTGAATCACCGCTGTTACTGGGAACTGAGGAACCGCCCAACTTAAACCGCTATTATAACGGTGATATGGATGAGTTCGCTATGTTTAACCGTGGGCTTTCTCAAAATGAAATTAAAGAGATTCAGGGTGGGATTCAGGATATATTGGCTGTTGAACCTACTGATAAATTATCAACAACTTGGGGCACTCTGAAACGGAAGTATAGCATTCGTAGTGTGTCAAATTGACAGACATTTTCAATATCTTCATTGAGATGATAACTGCCAATTTGACACACTAACAGTGTGGAACTGTGTCTTGCTATTTCTTCGTAAGAGAATAGTGGGCGGGCACCAAATCAAGAAATCAACGGTATGAACGACATTTAGTCATTCACCGGGTATGAATGCCTTTGGCAGAATACGCTGAATCAACGTCAAGCGCGCGTTTGGCACTTATCGGGTATCTGCATGATTTGACGAGTGTTAATTTAAGGCATGCAATCCCCGTTCACATCGTAGGGCCAAATCAACGCCAAATGCGCTTTTTGGCATTTGGCGGGGTCTCTGTGCCCCGCCATGTGTCAGGAACATGTCAAGCAACGGGCGGGCACCAAATCAAGAAATCAACGGTATGAACCATGGCGAATACCATACGGGGAATGCCAAAGGGCATTCATACCGTTGATTTGGCGCATTCGTCTTTAGTCATTCACCGGGTATGAATGCCTTTTGGCATTCCCCGGAGACCCGCCCCTACAATAAGGGTGAGGTTTGTAGGTTGTATTTAATAGCGTCCAACCTGAAATAAATCCTTAAATTGATACCTATGGGTAGAACGTAGCGAAACCCAACGAAAAATCCTTAAATAGATGTCTATGTTGCGGTTAGAAAACCACAACTATTGGGATGTTCGCATATTTCAGAATTTACTATAATAACCTAAGTTGCTACGGACAAGATTTCAAGCTTGTAGACATTGCTTTTTACTGAAAAACAAGGATTTCCAGGAAACCCCTCCTACAAGAGCATTCGCGATATAGGTAGCAACTTGGGTTATAATAACCTAAGTTGCTACCTATGTAGCACAAACTTTATGAAGATTAACTTATTCTTTTGGTAATTTCTGTCCGTACGAGGCAGATGTGCCCGCTGCTGGCGAGGTTTCCTAACCTCGCTAAATTACCGATTTATTTTCTTAAACTTCATTTATAATGAACTTTAGAATTAACAGGACATTTTGAGTTGTGAATCAACGCCAAATGCGCGTTTGGCATTTGGCGGGAGGGAACTCCGATTCCCGACTATCAGTGAATTTCATCGCGATTCGGAGATCGCTCCTACAGAAAGTGTGCCTCTTTAATTTGAAGGTTCACCATAGTTTGTGCACTATTAGACGCAAACTAAAAGTTTGCGCTACGATATTTCACGTTAGGTTATAATTGAAGAGATAGATGTTGGCACAGATATTGCACTTATATTTTTAGCAAATTATACAAACAAAACAATTTATACTATTGGAGATTAAAATGGGTAAAGTAATTGGAATTGATTTAGGAACAACAAATTCTTGTGTAGCTATCTTAGAGAGCGGTGATCCTAAGGTAATTGAAAATACAGAGGGAAATCGGACGACTCCTTCAGTTGTCGGTTTTACCAAAGAAGGGGAGCGTCCCGTTGGACAGGTAGCCAAAAGACAAGCCATCACAAATCCTGAAAACACAATTTTTTCTATTAAACGGTTCATGGGACGAAAACATAATGAACTCGGAGACGATACATCTCGCGTGCCTTATGAATTAAAAAGTGATAAAGATGGTGATGTTGCCGTGAACATTGATGGTAAAGAATACTCGCCGCCCGAAATATCCGCAATGGTTTTGCGGAAAATGAAGGAAACCGCAGAGGCGTATCTTGGGGAAGAGGTTACACAAGCGGTAATCACCGTGCCAGCCTATTTCAATGATGCCCAACGCCAGGCGACAGCAGATGCAGGCAAAATAGCAGGATTGGAAGTTCTGCGGATTATTAACGAACCGACCGCTGCTTCACTCGCCTACGGGTTGCAAAATGAAGGCGATAAGAAAATCGCTGTCTACGACCTTGGTGGTGGTACGTTTGATATCTCTATTTTAGAAATCGGAGACGGGGTGTTTGAAGTTAAAAGCACAAACGGTGATACCCATCTTGGTGGAGACGATTTTGACCAAGCGATTATTGATTGGATGGCGCAGGAATTTCTCAGTAGCCAAGGCATTGACCTGCGTAATGACCAGATGGCGCTGCAACGGCTGAAAGAGGCAGCAGAAACGGCAAAGTGTGAGCTTTCCAGCACGCAACAGACGGATATCAATCTGCCTTTTATTACAAGTGATGCCAGCGGTCCTAAGCACCTTAATTTAACACTCACGCGCGCAAAACTTGAACAAATTACAGATGACTTGGTTGAACGTTCCCTTGCACCGTGCCGACAAGCGCTCTCGGATGCTGAGATGCAATCCTCTGATATTGATGAAGTTATACTCGTCGGTGGACAGACACGGATGCCAAAAGTACAGGAGGCTGTGCAGCAACTCTTTGGCAAAGAACCACACAAAGGTGTTAACCCTGACGAGGTTGTCGCAGTTGGTGCAGCAATTCAGGGCGGTGTACTTGCTGGTGATGAGGAAGTTAAAGATATTTTGTTGCTGGATGTTACGCCGCTATCACTCGGTATTGAGACGCTCGGTGGGATGTTTACGCGGTTAATCGAAAAAAATACCACGATTCCAACGAAAAAGTCCGAGAAGTTTACAACGGCAGAAGACAATCAAACGGCAGTTGATGTGCATGTCCTACAAGGTGAACGGGAACAGGCTGTCTACAACAAAACGATTGGCAGGTTCCGACTGGGCGATATTCCACCGGCACCCAGAGGTGTTCCACAGATTGAGGTTACGTTTGATATTGATGCAAACGGCATTCTGAACGTGTCTGCTAAGGATACAGCAACAGGTAAGGAGCAAAAGATTACAATTACTGCTTCCTCCGGACTTAGTGATGCTGAAATTGATCAGATGATGAAAGATGCGGAAACACACGCTGAAGAGGATAAACAGAAGCGGGAAGAAGTTGAGACACGCAACCGCGCTGATTCTTTAGTCTATGAAACTGAGAAAAACTTGAAAGAATTCGGGGACAAGGTAGACGATGCGACTAAGGAAAAGGTTAACGCTGGCGTTGAACGCGTCAAGCAAGCGCTGGAAGCGAACAACAATGCTGAGATAAAATCTGCTACTGATGACCTGATGCAGATATGGCATGAAGCTTCAGCACAGCTTTACCAACAGGCTGCAGATGCTGATCCTGGGGCAGCCGCTGAAGACGCTCCTTCTGAAGATGCTGCAGATAGTGATGTCGTTGATGCTGAATACGAAGTCGTTGATGAGGATGAGAATAAGGACGAGAAGTAGGCAGCCCCATAGGTGTCAACTTAAGAACATAATTACCAGATTGTCTCTTGTAGGAGGGCTTTCTAAGCCCGATTTTGTGAGACTCAAACTGTTAAATCCAAATCAACGCAGCATGCGCCAAATCAAGAAATCAACGGTATGAATC
>JAGWBU010000133.1:17340-17669 GCA_021295735.1 Candidatus Poribacteria bacterium
GAATGCGCGTGTAGGCATTCATCCAAATCAACGCAGCATGCGCGTATGGCATGCTGCCAAATCAACGCTGAATGCGCGTATGGCATGCTGCCAAATCAACGCTGAATGCGCGTGTAGGCATTCAGCGGGGTTGAAAACCCCTCCCACAAGAAGAAATTTCCTTAAGTTGACACTTATGGGGCGAGAAGTAGGCAGCCCACAGCCGCCTACTTCTATCCAAGAGGTGTTACTGATGTTTATAGCGAGTTTACATTAGACATTATAACGTTTTAATTGTGAGTTATTGGTCTGCGGAAAAATCTTATGTTTGTCCGTTGGGCAGATGAGGC
>JAGWBU010000133.1:17791-18906 GCA_021295735.1 Candidatus Poribacteria bacterium
ATCCGCGTCATCCGATAAATCTGCGATAATCCGCGATTCTGACAACACAACGCAGATTAAATCATTATAATGTCTATTAGAATCTGTAGTACCAACGTTTCAACTTGAAAAGATTGACACCGTAGGTCTCTTTTGTCATAGGTACCCACTACCTAAAGGTAGGGGGTTTGACGGGGAGTGCTAAAATAGAGCCAGTGACCCGAGTGAGTATCTCACGACGGGATTAGCGAAGAAGGCACCATTAGCCACCGCTATCGGCACCGAGAAAGCAAGGTCAGAAATGATTGTGGCCGATGTGCTTGTTGAACTCCTGGAACACCTGGATCGTCGCATCAGTCTGTTTTCTGGCATTGACTTTAATGTTGATGTTAAAAACGGTCTGACTGGTGTATGCGATTTTTTGGTGAGTCTGTCACCGAACCAATTTTATTTAGAGGCACCTGTCATTATCCTTGTTGAGGCAAAAAATACTGATGTGAAATTGGGGTTTGGACAATGTGTTGCAGAGATGCTCGCCGCCCAACGTTTTAACGCAGAAAGAGGAATGATATCCCTTGCGTTTATGGGGCTTCCACGACAGGAATAGATTGGCTGTTCCTTAAATTACAGGAAAATAACCTACACATTGATATGTCAGCCTATACGATTGAGCGGTGTGACAGGATCCTTGGCATCCTCTCAAGTATGGTGTCCCAGGAGGTGTGATAGTGTATTTGACTACGGCTCCAAAATTACGGTTACTTGTTTTTCTGTGGACGAGTCAACGGAAGCAATGGCATAGTAAAATCTTCAGGAGTTAACTATAAAAAACTATCTTGTCCATTCATTTTGTTACCTGCTACTATTTGCCATTGTCTTCACTGGATGCAGCGAGCGCGATAGAAACTTTATAGTTAAATCCCAAATATGTGAATCACCCTTGTAGGTGTGGTTTGAAACCGCACCGGACATAATCTGGAATTACCTAATTTATTTGAGGGGTGTGCATAAATATGTATAACAAAATAGTAATTTCACCCTGTGTTTTTTATTTATTGCGGATTCTACAATTAACTGGACATCTGAGCTGTCCGAGGGAACTCCGATTCCCGACTATTAGTGGTTTCGTCGCGATT
>JAGWBU010000133.1:18937-24444 GCA_021295735.1 Candidatus Poribacteria bacterium
CTACGCTCAATCCAAGCCGTAAAATACTAATGCAAATGTCCGAGGCGCAATAAATTGCGCGACTACAAACGCGTTTCTATAAATCAAGCGGCACCTGGCGCCTGTCCCTGTCTGTGTTGATGCGCCAAATATTTATGCACACCCTCAGTTAAGGCACATAGTTTGATTAGAACAAAACCCATCTCATGTGATACCTAATGACCTAAAGTCCTACGACGATAATGATATACTTATTTAGGTGATAACGTGGGTTATTCTATCTCGTGTTCTTAATTTGTCCCCATGTAATGCTCAGCTTATCTGCAGGTTCAACAGGAGTAAACGGATTACCAGACACATTAGCAAGATGTGTGACTTCTTCTGCAGAGAGTGCTCGGTGGAACATTAGGAACTCATCCATCAATCCATTGAATGCCCATGTGGGCCCAACGTTACCATTAAAAGCCGGAGCTTCTGAGCCAATTCCGATGAACCCGTAACGTGTCACCGCCTTTCCAATCATTTTGTTGTCTGTATCTGTGGCTGCCTCTACATCCAATTCACCGTCAACGTATATCCGTTTCATTTCAGCATCGAAGGTTACCACGATATGGTGCCATTGGTCGTCCGTAACTTCAACGTTACCGTGCCAATCCTTAATAGGGCAACAGACATCAAAACCGGCAAAGGTCAAATTTCCGAGCACATCATCACCAGCACCAAAACGGAAAAATTCACTACGATCCCAAGAGGCGATCATGCCTCTTTGTGCTGTCTTAATCCATACCGCCATGCTAAGTTCCGGAAATACGTCGGCATAATGATGATTTTGCACTGAAATAAAGTTTGCTGCGCCACCTGGGAATGCCATACACTCGTTAACTTTGCCTTCCACAACGTTAAGATCCCCACGTATCAGACCATGATTTTCATTTTCTGACCCATCCAAAACCTCACCATCTCCGAGGCTGTCCTCGTCAAAGCTATAATAGATGATAAGCTCATTTTCGCTGATTCCCTGCGCGTGGGCAGTTAGCACGGGGACTGTTAGTATAAGCGTTAATGCCAAAAGCTTTAATATTACAGTGGTTTTCATTTTAGATCTCCTTAATTTATAGACGCCTTTACAGGTGCATTAATTGAAGTTCCTTAGAGTAATTTGAGGAAACCCATCTCATGTGATGTCCGTCAATTTACGGTGGATCAATATTCTATTCAAAAGTTTCTGTTGGATTCTGCTCCAACGGTCCGGATTGAATACAACTTATAAAACAACATGGCGTCTAAAGGTTCTACGCCGATAATGATATACCTATTGTAGGTAGTAACTTGGTTTATTCTATTTCACACTCTTAATTTTTCCCCATGTAATACTCAATTTGTCCGCAGGTTCAACAGCAAACGGATTCCCACGCGCATTAGCAAGACTTTCAACCTCATCTTTAGAAAATGCTCGGTGGAACAGAAAGAATTCATCCATCAACCCATTGAAAGCCCAGTTGGGACCAACAGCGCCACCAAAAGCACCAGCTTCCGAACCAATTCCGATAAATCCGTAACGTGTGATCACTTTTCCAATCATTTTGTTGTTTGTATCTGTGGGTGCTTCCACATCTAATTCACCATCGACGTATATCCGCTTCATTTCAGCATCAAAGGTTGCCACGACATGATGCCATTGGTCGTCCGTAACTTTGACGTCCCCGTGCCAATCCTTTATAGGACAACAGACATCAAAACCGACAAAAGTCAAATTTCCGAGCACATCATCACCAGCACCAAAACGGAAAAATTCACTACGATCCCAAGATGCAATCATTCCCCTTTGTGCTGTCTTAATCCATACAGCGAGCGTCAGTTCTGGAAATAGGTCGGCATAATGGTGATTTTGCACCGCAATATAATTGGCTGCGCCCCCTGGGAACTCCATACATTCGTTAACTTTACCCTCCACAATCTTGAGATTACCACGTAGTAAACCGTGATTCTCATTTTCTGAACCATCTAAGACCTCTCCCTTTTCAAGGGTGTCCTTGTCAAAACTATAGTAGATGATAAGCTCATCATCACTGATACCACGCGCATGGGTAGTCAACGCTGGGACTGTTAATATTAATGTTAACGTCAAAAGTATTAGAATAAAAGTGGCTTTCATTATAATGCTCCTTTTTATAGTTAAGTGCGTTTTCAACGCGTAGATTTTAGTTAGGTTAAGAATATCCACCTACACCTAACAACATCCGTTCCTCCATATCTGCTTCTTTGAGAAAGGTTTGGGTCAATCCATCTTTAGGTGGATCACCTCCGTGTGGCGATCTGCGTAGCCACGTTGGCGTATAACCAAGAATTAACATTCTCCGCTTAGAACGCAGTGTAGGCAAAGCGCGATGCCAAAGATTACCGTGGATAAGTACCGCATCGCCAGCTTTCACCTGAAGTACTACTTCGCCCTCTATCGGTTCATAAATATTCGGCGTTGCTTTGTCTAACCAGTCGTGGGAACCGGGTACAACGACAACTGCCCCAGTGTCTTCGTTTAGGTCGTCAAGATAGATAAGGCAATCAATACAGTGCGGTCGTGAAAACCAAGGTGGTATCGGATTAGAAACAACGCGCATGTGTTGATGCCATGGTGTTTGATGCTGCCTGTCATCACCGGGATAGGTGATCCGCGCGCTCAATCCGCGTAGTCGAACAAGCGGTCCCATCATTGCCCGGACAATTGACAAAACCGGTTGAAATTTTAGGAGTTCAAGAAACGCTTCGTCCTTGTCCATCAGATGGCGCGGAATAAAACCCCATCCACGTTTTGAGGCGATTGCATTATCCCGCTTTTCCCATTCGTGTTCTTCTAATCTGTCAAGTGCGTCTCTTAGTTTTTGAAGTGCTTCTCCTTCAAAGAGTTTTTCGCGAACAAGGTAACCGATCTCAGCAAATGCTTGTAACTCTTCGGGGGTAGCATGCACTTCCACCTCCCAGTGTTGCCCAGTTTCACCCGGGTTATGGACATTTAGGATTTCATAATGAAGTGTGTGTTGTTCCATCGTCACCTCGCTATGTTCTGTTTTGGTGTGCCGCGGTATAATATTTTACATAGCACTACGCTTTCAAAAAATCTCCTGGAAGACGCGAACCTGGATAATTGCTATTTTCATCGCGATTGGCAATAGATTCTGGGATCTCGTCATCCCAATAGTCTGGAACAGTGTTCGGCCGGCTGTGCCATGCCAAGATCAAGGTGCGACGTATGTCAGTGTGATTTTTGTGGGCAGCGTGTAAAAGCCTTGCATCTGCCATCACTAATGAACCTGCTTTGGCACATATATTTACTTGATCTGGATGGTCACTGAACATGAGGGGATGATCCTCATCAATAAACCGTGCGCCTTGTTCATGTGCAGGCACAAGTTGGTCGTGCAAATCAATACGTTTGAGATGTGTACCAGGAATTACCTTTAAACACCCGTTTTCAGGTGAGGTATCCGAAAGATAGTAATTGAGAAAAATGGTTTGGGGCCACGGGGAACAACTGAGCGGATCATTCCAACGCATCCAATCTTGATGCCAATAGAGCGGTGGACCATCGGCTTCTTTTGTTAAGATGATGATTCCCCCGGAAGCGACGAAATCTCCGAAACCGAGCTGCTCCAACGCGTTCCATGACGGCTGCCACTCCAAGAGTCTCTTAATATATGGATTGTCTTCTCCACGTACATTCACGTGTTGTCCCTGATAAATCATCTCGTCTGGCTCCACGTGTCCTGCGATGAGCCGTTCCGATTCATCGTGCAGTTCTTGCAAGAATTCCTCTGTCAATATATCATCTACAATACAGTAGCCGTCGCGCAGCATTTGATTCCGTTTTTCTAAGGCGACTTCAGGTGTCATCCAGTTACTCCTTAAAGTTTTAAATTTAACTAATTTTACACAAAATCGTTAGAGAAAACAACAATTTTTTATTAGTTTTGTAAAGTTTTGACATAATCTGATATTTATCAAAATTACTAAGAATCCGCTAAATATCAATATGACGAAGGTATTAGGACATGAAAATGTGTTTATTATGAAGAGTTGACTTGATTTTTTATATATGAGATGTCATCATATATTATAAACAATAACACTATTTGATTATTTAGGAGGACATCTCATGCATCATCAGATTATCAAATCTGTGAAGTTTTTTCAACATCTTTTTTGTTCTCGTTTTCGCCGCATTAGATTACAAATCGTTGACACTGGACTTTTGTTATCGGTTTGTCATTTATTTGGTCTGGACAATCCGAACCAAGTTGCAGATGCGTTGACACTTCCCAAAGCGGGTCTTTATCGGGATCTTCACTCACTGAGCCAGTATCATTGGAAATGCTTGAATGTGCAGCTCGGATGTGCGATGGAACTTTGAGTTGATCAAAGATACCGAAGCTAAGAGTGCTTCAACACAATCTTGTCGGCGTCCTACTATCAGTGTAGATGATAGCAACGTAGATCGATATGGAAAAACAATAGCATACTGCTCAAACTGGTGGTCTAAAAAACATAATAACACCACTTGGGGCAGAACATATTAGGCATCACGATCAAGATTGGCGATATTGTTATTCCACTCAATACACGCCTTGTTTCAAAATAAGGGCGTGGCAGGACAAAGAAACCGGTTTTTTTGTCCTGCCATGATGAAAGAAGTGTTAGATTTCTTTGATGCCCAAAGCATTGATATCAGAAAATATCCGATCACTTTCGATTCGTGGTATGGTAGCAAGAAACTGATCGGAATCTTATCAGATTTAGGGTTTATGTCCATATTGGTTCATGGTAAAAACAACTATGTGATGACAATAAAGAACAAAAAATCTAAACTTTCGGTTCATAAGAGATCCGGACAACTGCAGCCAAAACAATGGGGGTGCGATAAACCTGTCTGTCGTGTCCAAGCCACAAGTCCAACATTTGGTGCGTGTATTGTGCTGTTCTTTTTAGATATGGGAAAGGGACGCACACGCTTAGTTTTTGGTAAACCACTACGCACTTGTGAAGCACTCAAGATTTGGTCTCAACACCACGGGATTGAACATTTTTGGCAGAATACGCGTGTGGTATTCTGCATGAGTTGAAATCCCGTTTGCACTTGTCCGCTATGAGTTTAGAAAGCACACAAGGGGCGTATGCGGGGCTCAGTATAAAAGTAATGAGCTACCTGGTATTGTTGCAGGTAAGCATCTTAGAGCGTCGCACATTCCATCAAGGACAACTTGAACTCACTGGACAAAGACAAATGTTACTTGAAATCATGGCGCATTTTCATGAACTAAACCCAAAAGAACCTTTATTATTACTGATATTCGACAACTTTTGAGAAATATCAGTAAAGTAAGTCTATAATAGACATTATAATGATTTAATCTGCGTTGTGTTGTCAGAATAGCGGATTATCGCAGATTATCGGATTACGCGGATTTTAAGAACTTTGTATCCGCACATTCAACGGACGCATGCACGCCTTCTGTTATTGACCGGACATTATGAAA
>JAGWBU010000134.1 GCA_021295735.1 Candidatus Poribacteria bacterium
ATGTCTGCACTTTATGTCGAATTTATGATCAATAGTAAGAATTTCGACTTATGGGTAATAGTAAGCCCTACAATAGGGACAGTCATTTCTGTACAAAAACTTTACACACCCGAACGGTTTTTACTGCTTGAATTATGATGCGAAATGTGCTATACTATATCTATAACAGATAAAAAAGAATGAGAGAACAAAATGCACCTTGACTTTCAAAACGTGTTGGATCTGTCTTATGTCGTTGACGAGAATAGCCCGCGAGAGTTGCCAATTGATCCTGTCAAAATCTACGACCAGGCAACATTAGAAAAGGATGGATACTTTGAAAGCCGGGTTGACATGTCCGGTCACTGCTCCACACATATTGACGCTTCTTGTCTAATGTATCCAGACGGGTTTACTGTAGCAGAGATTCCGAAGGAAAAATTGACTGGACACGCAGTCTTAATGGACTTTTCTGCGATTAAGAAACCGAATGATGCAGTGACTGCCGAAGATATTGAGGCTTGGGTTGCTGAAAACGGAGAAATTCCACAAGACAGCATCGTTTTTATGCGGACAGGAATGGATAGATTTGTTTATCAAGAGAACTTTAACCGTGAATGGATCGGTTTTAGTGAAGATGCGGCTGAACTTCTCGTCCAGAGAGGCATAAAGGTTATCGGTACAGATGCATGCAGCATTGACGCTGTAGCAGGACATCCCCCATTGCATGACGGTTTACCGCCAGCACACCTTGTCTTTCTGGGAGCAGGCATTCCGCATGTGGAAGATTTGTGTAATTTGAGTCAGCTACCGACACATTTCTATGTGGTGATTGCGCCGCTAAAGTTAGCACGTAGTTCTGGCGCGCCAACTCGCGTTTTTGCGTTTGTATAAAATTTTAGAAATGGACGCTATCCTTCATAATGTTCAAGTTAAGCACCTCCCCTACAAAAGAAAATGATACCAGATATTTCCGAATCGCTTTCACATACGTTACATGAAATTGGCGAGATCGGTGGTCAACATGTTTATCTTGTTGGCGGTTCTGTCCGGGACCTTCTATTAAAACAACCAACTTTTGATATTGATATTGTGGTGGAAGGAGATGCGCTTCGGGTTGCAAAAGAGATGCAAAAACGTTGGAATGGTGCCTTGCAAGAGCATCCACAATTTGGCACAGCAACTGTCACACCTGCAAATCCGAATAAACCTAAAGTTGATTTTGTCACTGCACGGTGTGAAACGTATCAAAAGCCCGGAACGTTACCTAAGGTAAAACGTGGCACTATTACAGAGGATTTACAGCGCAGGGACTTTTCTATTAATGCGTTAGCAATGTGTTTAGACGCGAATGCTTTTGGAACTATTATTGATAAAACTGGGGGGATAGTTGATCTCAAGACTGGTACCATTCGCGTTCTTCACAACCAAAGTTACACGGATGATCCAACTCGTATCTTTCGTGCTTGCAGATATGCCGGACGTTATGACTTCTGTGTCGCAGAGACGGATGTTTTGTTAATAAAGGAGGCAATCCCACTTTTAGCGCAACTTAGCGGCGAACGTATACGGAATGAAATAGAAAAAGTCTTGCTTGAAAACAACGCACCACAAATTGTTCAAAAACTTGCTGAATTGGGTGTATATGAAGCAATCTTCTCCGGATGGAAAATCTCTCCTACTTTCTCTTCTGATTTTCAAACGGTACAACAAGCAATCTCATGGGCATCAGAGCATATCGCAGATGAAGATTTTCAACCGAATATTGTGCGATGGATGGCACTATTCGGCATGGGAAACTTCCAAGAGGTGCAGATATATCAGATTGAGGCACTCTGTTTTAGTCTTGTATTAGAGCACCAACTCCGCCGGATAGCAAGCGCAACGCAAATGTTGAATCAAGAAATTTCTTCTGAAAAATCAATACCATTCGTTTTTGAAAAACTTGGCTTGAAACTATCTAAAAATGCTTCTATTCGGCACCATAACGGAAAATGGTGCATCGTTGATGATGAAAATAAATTAACTTACGTATTTGAAGGTGGAATTGTATATAAAGTCCAGACTCCAATAACCGCATATCATCAATTGTTGCCTGTCTTAGGTTCTTTATCTGAAACAATCGCACCAAGCAAAATTTATCAAATCCTAAAATCTTTTTCCCTTGAAGCGCTTGTTTTAGGATATTCGGATGCTAATTTATCACACATACAACGGAAGAATATCGTAGATTTCCTGCTCACTCTGCGGAAGATACATCCCTTTACTACAGGCGATGACCTGATTCAGTGGGGTGAAAAACCGGGAAAATCTTTTGATACAATACTGTCGCATCTGTTTGCGGCACAACTGGACGGAAAAATTAATTCTAAATCAGAAGCATATCCACACTTTCAGTTAATAAAAGAACAAGCAGCTAAAAAAATACTACGCTTCGAGTAAATTGAATGGAATTCAGATAAAATATGTTTAATCCAAACGCAATATGGCAAGCAATTCTAATCGTAACACAGTTCATCATTCTGTTAACTTTCCATGAGTGGGGACATGCCAAATCTGCTGATATGTTAGGTGATTCAACCGCGCGTGATCAAGGACGCATGTCACTTAATCCTGCTGTGCATATTGATCCCATCGGGACACTGTTTTTACCTTTGATTGGTTCACTTTTAGGTGGAGGGTTCTTCGGTTGGGCGAAACCTGTGCCTGTGAACCCTTACAATCTCAGAAGTCCGAGAAGAGATATTATGCTAATTGCTGCAGCAGGTCCTTTCATGAATATCCTGTTGACCTTCGCGATTTTCATCATCATTAAAATTTTAGAACTTACAGTTAACTTTGAGCCTTATAATTCGGAAACTCATCTCGCAGTTTACCAATTCTTAAGAAATTCGGCATTCATAAGTGTATTCCTTGCAGTATTTAATATGCTTCCACTTTTTCCCTTAGACGGGTTTAGTGTTGTAAATGGTTTGCTACCAGAACGTGCATCACGCCAATTTTCAAAACTCGCCCCTTACGGAATGCCAATTCTGATGTGTCTGATCTTTTTACCGTTTCTACTGCCTATACCGAGCCCACTTCGGTTTTTAGGTATAGTCAGTCATGTAGTTTTTAGTTTCATCGGAAAAATTGTTGGAGTGTAGTAAAATTGAACAATACGATACAAAAAACCTATAAATTATCTTGAGACAAGTATGTTAACGGATATCACATCTACGCCAACTACCCATCCGATTTACTCTGTTAAACTCGACGGTTTTGAGGGACCGCTTGACCTACTCCTCCATCTTATTCAGAAAGAGGAGATGGATATTTACGAAATTCAGATTGCTAAAATTACTGATCGTTATCTGGAATATGTAAATCTGATGGAGCAGTTAGATTTGGATGTAGCAGCGGAATTTTTGGTGATGGCGGCAACACTTTTGCATATTAAATCACAAAGCATCCTACCACAAACTGCATCTGATTCTGAGCATCCAATAGGTAATCAAGAACAACTTGTCCAGCAACTTTTAGAGTACAAACGTTACAAAGAAGCGGCACAAGTTTTAGATATGTATGCTGAAAAACGCACATCAATATACAACAGAAGTTCAAAGTTACATGCTGATTTAGACGAAACACGTACTTATGAGATTAAAGCCACACTTTTTGACCTACTCACAGCGTTTAAGAACATTAACGACCAGATTACACAACTTGAATCCGATGATGATGATTACCAGACAGTTGAAGAGGAAACAATCACTGTTGAGGACAAAATTGCTTATATCGAAAGCCAGTTAGGACGTGAAGATCAATTGCTTTTCGAAAGTCTTTTTCCACTATCTTCAAGTAAGATTGATCTAATCGTCACATTTCTTGCAGTTTTAGAACTTATTCGAATAGGAAAAATTGTTACAGTACAAACAGGTTTGTTTGAAAGTATCTATATTATCAAAACGGTTGACAGCGAAAATTCTGCATCAACTGCATAGGAAAGTATAGGAATTATATCAAAATGGATTCAGAAAATGCTATTGCCGAACTTCCGATAACCTCATTAAATGTGATGTCTGAAGAAAATTCAAAATCGATATTGGAAGCGATTCTATTTGCCGCCAGCGAACCGATTTCAGTGAAACAGTTTCAACACGCACTTCCGAACATAACAGTTCGAGAAATTCGGAGGGCACTTGCCGAACTTCGTGATGATTATCAACAGATGAATCGAAGTTTTCACTTGATTGAAATCGCTAATGGTTATCAAATTTGTACCCGTCCAGAATTTTCAGAGTGGATTCGGAAGTTTTATATCCAGCAGGTGCGCGTGACGTTATCCCCTTCAGCATTAGAAACACTCGCTATAGTTGCCTACAAGCAACCTGTCACGCGCAGTGACGTGTCAACAATTCGCGGCGTTAACAGCGATAGTGTTATCAATGCGCTTGTTGAGAAAGACCTCGTTTGCGTGTCGGGCAGAAAAGAGGGTGCCGGACGTTCCCTCCTTTTTTCTACTACTGATACTTTTCTTCAACAATTCGGGTTGAAAGACCCATCTGAATTGCCTTCTCTTGAAGAGATTGAGCAACTTCTTTCTACATCAAATAGTCTTGAGAGTATCCACGTCGTTCAGGAGGGAACAGAATAATGAATTACAACGCTTGGTTTGAATGTGACTTAGGATGCACTTATCCCTTAACAGAGGTAATCTATCGCTGTAGAAATTGTGATGGATTATTCCAAGTTCAGCACGATATGGACGTGTTGAAACAACGGAGTGCTGATGACTGGAAATCTCTTTTTGAACAGCGCTATATGCGGACACAATATCCGTATGGTAGCGGTGTTTGGGGAAAAAAAGAACTCGTTTGTCCAATTGTTGATGACGAAAACATCATCTCGATGTATGAAGGCGGTACAAATCTATTTTGGGCAGAACGTCTCGGTGAACAACTCGGACTCTCGGATCTCTGGATAAAGCAGTGTGGAATTAGTCATACAGGTTCATTCAAAGACCTTGGGATGACGGTGCTTGTCTCAATGGTAAAGCAGATCATTTCTGAATCAGGTAATATTCGCGCTGTAATGTGTGCTTCTACAGGCGATACCTCTGCCTCTTTGGCTGCGTACGCATCTGCAGCGGGAATCCCCGCTATCATTCTGTTACCGAAAGAAAAGGTTACCCGCGAGCAACTAATTCAGCCTATTGCGAACGGTGCATTAACACTTTCGCTTGAGACAGATTTTGATGGGTGTATGGCAATCGTTCAAAAACTCGCGGCTCGTCAGGATTTCTATCTTGCTAACTCTATCAATTCACTTCGCATTGAAGGACAAAAAACTATCAGCATTGAGATCGTCCAGCAGTTTGATTGGGAAGTGCCTGATTGGATTATCATACCGGGAGGTAACCTCGGCAACGTCTCTGCTCTCGGTTTAGGTTTTTTAATGATGCGTGAACTTGGTATCATAGACAAACTTCCGCGCATCGCTTGCGCACAAGCTGAACGTGCAAATCCACTCTATCGGAGTTACCAAACCGGATTCAAAGAGTTCAAAGCAATCACTGCACAATCCACGCAAGCCACGGCAATTCAGATAGGTAATCCTGTTTCTATTCATCGTGCTATCCGTATCTTGCGCCAGTTTGATGGTATTGTTGATCAGGCAACAGAGAAGGAATTAGCAGACGCAGCTGCCCGAGCTGATAGAACGGGACTGTTCAACTGTCCGCACACAGGTGTTGCGTTAGCCGTACTCATAAAAATGCTTGAACGTAAACAGATCCAGAAAGGTGATAGAGTTATTGTAATTTCAACTGCTAACGGACTCAAATTTCCCGATTTCAAAGTTGCATATCACAACATTGTTCCTGGCCAACCTACACCGCAATACCTCAACACCCCGCTTGAATTAGAAGCCGACTATGATAACGTTCTCAAGCAGATAGACAAGCACCTGGGTGTGTAGGGTTATTTAGTTTTAGGGTTTTTGCACATTTTCGTCAAAAGTCGCGAGCTGGAGCTCGCTCCTACAGCAAGAGGGGCATTCAAGAATAACCGAAAATATGGAGGACTAAATAACCCTGCCTGGGTGTGTAAAATATATTGCCAAATATATTGAAAATATGTTATAATCCAACGCAAACGACAAACAAAATAGGAGTTAATGCATGTCAGATCAGTATCAGCCCAAACCTGAACACAAGTTTACTTTTGGGTTGTGGACCGTGGGAAATCCAGGGCGTGATCCATTCGGAGACGTTGTTAGACCCCCTTTAAAACCGACTTATAGCGTCCAGAAATTAAGCGAATTAGGCGCGTACGGCGTTAACTTACACGATAACGACCTGGTCCCATTTGACGCTTCAGCCGCTGAACGTGATAAAATTGTCCGTGAATTCAAAAAGGCACTTTCCGATCACAATATGAAGGTGCCAATGGCAACAACTAACCTTTTTTACCATCCAATTTTCAAAGACGGTGCGTTTACCTCTAACGATCCAAAGGTCAGAGCATTTGCAATTCAGAAAACGTTGAACGCTATTGATCTTGGTGTGGAACTTGGGGCGACAGTATACGTGTTTTGGGGTGGGCGCGAAGGTGCTGAAGTTGATGCCGCTAAAAACGGCCCGGACACCGTAAAATGGAACCGTGAAGCGATGAACTACTTCACGCACTACGTCAAAGATCAAGGCTATAATCTCAAATTTGCTTTAGAAGCGAAGCCGAATGAACCTCGTGGTGACATCTATCTTCCTACAACGGGACACATGCTGCATTTTATTGAGACGCTTGATCACTCTGGGATGGTTGGTGTTAATCCTGAATTCGCTCATGAAACGATGGCAGGCTTGAATTTCCTACATGGCGTCGCGCAAGCGTATGAGGCTGGCAAACTTTTTCATATTGACCTCAATGACCAGAAGATGAGTCGATTTGATCAGGATTTACGCTTCGGATCAGAAAACATCAAAAGTGCGTTTTTCCTTGTAAAACTCCTTGAAGATGTCAACTGGGATGGCAACAGACATTTTGATGCACACGCCTACCGAACTGAAGATGAACAAGGTGTTTGGGACTTTGCTGCTGGCTGTATGCGCAGCTATCTGATACTGAAAACAAAAGCACAACGTTTCAATGAAGACGATGAGATTCAAGGTATTCTCTCTGAACTACACGCACGTGATCCTGAACTTGAAGCACTTATGGCAAATTATAGTGCTGAGAATTCAGAAAAACTGAGAAATATAGACTTCCAACCGGACACCATTGCTCAAAAAGGACTTGGATACGAAAAATTAGATCAGCTCACTTTTGAGATTTTAACCGGGGTGAGGTAAAGTTAATTATTGTAAGACATATAATTATTGCCCAAGTTGCCACCTAAAAGTTGTAGTATTTGAGTATTATTTCTGTGTGACAATACACAAAAATCCTCAGTAATACACATTTCGCCCGCTGTGACTTTAGAGTTTGGTCGGTAAGAATTTCTAAACACATTACTGCTTTGTCAACATATTCAGGACTTACGCATTTTTATAAAATGGTGTATACTATTCTATTATGATTACATTTTCCCACTCTCAAAAGAAGGAAA
>JAGWBU010000135.1:0-1977 GCA_021295735.1 Candidatus Poribacteria bacterium
TCCGGATGGCAACACCATCGCATCGGGGGGTGATGACGGAACGGTGCTGCTCTGGGAGTAGGCACCCGTACCGCAGATCCAGGATTAATATTCTATTTATTCCACTACAGTTGGAGATTTTGCTGCAACACGTAGGATGTTGATACGGAAGTAAGACGTATCAGAGGCATTTGGAAAAGTATACGCAATTGAGATTTTGTTTGCAAGGAAAATTGTTGGTACTCAGGGTTATATAGTTTTCAATATTTTGATGATTTTTTGCTATGCCGTTAATTTTATGTGTTGCCATCTTGCCCGTGTCTTTAGTCCCGTAGGGACGATATGTTTATAGAAAAAATGTTATCTACGCCTCTTGAGTTCCGTAGGAACGGCATAGAAGAATAAACATATCGTCCCTACTAAAGCGTTTGCTCATATTCATTTTAAACTAATATTTCTACATAAATTGCATAAATTGTCGCATAACGTTACCTCTCTAAACCATAACTCTGAGTAACACACATTAACTAAAAATTCTTAAAACTAAATAACCCTGGTTGGTATTGCTTTTGTTTGAATCTCGGATTATTGAGGAAGGCTCTATAGTGCGTCTTAAGAAAAAGGCGTTTGTAGTCGCGCAATTGATTGCGCCTCTTACACATATACATGTGAACGTGGCAACTTGAATGTCTCTGAAATAAAGGTTGAAATCTGGGAAGAAAATAAAGTGAAACCCAACATTACCGTTTATTTATGTGATGGAACGATATGTTGAGTTTTAATAGTACGAACTTCTCCGTGGACCTACGGTTAGTATCGGATACATCAAGAGGTTCCATCTTCACTATCAGCGACTTGCGTCCGAAGTCGTTCTAACTCAGCTTCTAACGCCTGTCGCCGTTCAGCTTCCTGTTTAGCAAGTGTCTCTGCTGCTTGTCGACGCTCTGCTGCTTCTGCTGCCATTGCCTCTGCTTGCTCTCGCAGGTGTTGCTCTTGTTCTCTGAGTTGTTTTTCTTGCTTACGGAGTTGTTGTTCTTCCATAGAAGTCGTTATCGGTGTGCCATCAGGAAGGGACGGGCGCAATAGTCTTACATGTGTCAATAGGTCATCTTTCCATCGAAACCAGAGATTTAACGCATTACTGAACAATCCACCTTCGGCATCAGGCACAATCTCAGTATAACTCCCAGAAGTACTCCGCTGCCAACCGCGAAATTCCGCTGGTTTCTCCATTTCAGGTTGATGGATAAAGTATTCTTGAACACCTATTTCAGTCATATACAAGTCTACTTTTTTCTGACGATCCAGATGTGCAGTTGAGTCAGAGAGAAATTCAAAAACAGCAACGGGCACCGCACCTTCTGCCCACGTATAGAAACTACGACGTAGCGGGTATTTATCAACACCAAACACGATGTGGATATCAGGGGCGACACATTTTGTAATGTCACCTTCGCTATAATAGATAAAACTGTCAACAGCGATGTGAACCAAATCGTTGATTGCGAAATATCGCTTGAGTTGGTCAGATAACGTAGTTATCTGTTCAGCATGAAAATCGGTTTCAGCCATAGGTTCGTCGTCCTCACACGGATAGCCTTCTATGTAAATGGTCGGTTTTCCACTCGCTTTTGGAAAAACTGGCATATATTTTTTTTGTTTGATTCCGAAATCGTTTAGAGTATCCATGATTTTCTCCGATGTATATTCAGGGCAAGAACTATTTAAGGAACACTCAGGCTGTTTGAAAATATCACAAAACAGTCTTATCATTTTTTTTTTGATTTTAACAGAAAATACATGATTTTTCAAGGTAATTGTGAACGGGTGTGTAAAGTTTTTGTAGAAATCCGCACAACTCCTATTGTAGGGGCGGGACTCTGTGCCCGCCCGTTGTTTGGAAACATCAGTTAAGGCGAGGCACAGGGACCCCGCCCATAGGCGTCAATTTAAGCACACAATTACCAGATTGCCTCTTGTGGGAGGGCTTTATAAGCC
>JAGWBU010000135.1:2058-10529 GCA_021295735.1 Candidatus Poribacteria bacterium
GGGACCCCGCTCTACAGTGGAAAACGCCGCGTAATCATTGCAAATTGAACCTATGTAACCAAATATTTACACACCCATGTGAACAAAAAACGCGAGGTACAACAACCTCGCCCTACAAGTTTTCCAAGATTTGTATAATGGTTAATAGCCTACGCCAGATGTTCCTTCAAAAACCTTCCAGTAAAAGACTTACGCACCTTCGCAATTTCCTCTGGCGTGCCTTGCGCTAAAACCTGTCCACCCTTATGTCCACCCTCCGGACCGAGGTCAATCACATAATCAGCAGTCTTAATCACGTCCAGATGATGCTCAATCACAATCACCGTATGACCAGAATCTACTAAGCGTCCGATGCTATCCAAAAGTTTCTGAATATCGGCAAGATGCAGCCCAGTCGTCGGTTCATCAAGGATATAAAGATTATGTTTCCCGCGCTTGATTTTGCTCAGTTCGTTAGCGAGTTTAATCCGTTGCGCTTCACCACCTGAAAGGATAGGCGCAGGATGCCCAATTTTGAGATAGCCGAGACCGAGTTCATTCATAACACCTAATTTATGGCAAATCAGACGTTGGTCAACAAAGAATTCAACCCCATCCTCAATTGACATCTCAAGGATTTCGGAGATATTCTTGTCGTTATAGGTAACTTCAAGCGTATCTTCATTGTAGCGCGCACCCTTACACGTTGGGCAAATCACTTCAACATCCGGCATAAAGTGTAGTTGCGTAGTGATTGTGCCTTCACCGTGGCATTCTTCGCATCGTCCACCTTTGACATTAAAGCTGAATCGTGAGGCTGTATAGCCACGTAATTCTGCTGCTGGTGTGCTTGCAAAAAGCTTGCGGATATTGTCGTAGAAACCGATGTAGGTCGCAGGGTTAGAACGTGGCGAACGTCCAATCGGGGATTGGTCAATGTTAATTACATCGCTGATGTTTTCGTGCCCTTCAAGTTCATCGTGCTCGCCATAGAGTGTGCGACTATCGTGGTAAATAGAATAGAGCCTTTTGTAGATAATCTCGTTGAGAAGCGTGCTTTTACCCGATCCAGATGCACCGGTAATACAGATAAACGCACCTAACGGAATATCAACACGGATATTTTGCAGATTGTTTTCTCTGGCGCCAGTAACGCTGAGAAATTTGCCGTTTAAGGCGCGGCGTTCAACAGGCATCGGAATCTCGCGCTTCCCGCTCATATACAGCCCCGTCAAGGAATCATCGCTTTTAATAATCTTTTCAAATGGACCTTGGATGACAACATGCCCACCGTGTACGCCTGGACCAGGCCCCATCTCAATGATATGGTCTGCGGCGCGAATTGTGCCTTCATCGTGTTCAACGACAATTACTGTGTTGCCAATATCGCGCAGTTTACGTAGAGTCTCAATCATCTTCACATTGTCTTTCGGATGTAAGCCGATACTCGGTTCATCAAGCACATACAGCATGCCCATTAACCCCGATCCGATTTGTGTTGAGAGACGGATACGTTGCGATTCACCGCCAGAAAGCGTCGCGGAACGCCGATTGAGATTTAGATAGTCAAGACCGATACCAAGTAGTAATTCAATGCGGTTGACCAATTCTCTAATAACCCGTTCTCCCGCTTCGCGCTGTTTTTCAGGTAAGTCCGTAATTTCAGATAAGAAATCACGTAACTGTTCAAAATGTAATTCGCCAACATCATGGATAGTCTTGTCATCAATAGTAACAAGGAGTCGTTGTCGCTTAAGTTTCATGCCGTGGCAATCGGGACAGGTGTGCTCAACCATCACTTTTCGGAGGTAATCCTCCATACCTGAATGTGCCTCACCCTGCTTTCTATAACGCCTATAACGTCTGTCAATGCGAGTGATAATTCCATCAAATCGGACAGGCATACCGATGTGTCGTTCCTGCATCGGCTTTGCGTCTTCTGCCTGACAGAGCGGAAATTCCTCGCCGCGTGTGCCGTAAAACACAATATCTACAATCTCGTCTGGAAGATCGGCAAAAGGCATATTCAGATCAATTTTATAGTGTTGTGCCAGACTATACATCATCCGACCATCCCATCTATCTGGTTCATAGTTGAAGGCTTGCTTTACAAACGCACCATCTGCAATGCTTCTTGTTTTGTCGGGGACGAGTAGATTGGGATGCACCTGTAGGTAAGTACCGAGACCGGAGCAAGTTACACAAGCACCAGTCGGTTCATTAAAGGTAAAATGATGTGGTCCCAATTGACACATCAATACGCCGTGTTCAGCACAGCCAAAATCTTTCAGCAGTTCATCAACGTTTGTATCTTCGCCATCAGGCAGTTGCACATGAAAACGCATAAAACCTTCACCGACCAACATAGCATGCTCAAGCGCAGCTAAAACCTGTTTATCAACGTCTTTTTTGATAAAAAATTTGTCAACGATAACCTGAATATCGTATACCTTATCTTGGTCTAATTCGATTTCTTCACTAATGTCGTGTTCAACACCGTCAATACGAACATGTCGGCAACCTTTAGTCCTTATATCGTCAAAGAGGTATTCATAATCTTCGCCATAAATTTTGAAGACAGGCGCATGAATCTCTACCTCGGTGTTGTCTGGAAATGAAAGGAGTCGTTCCAAAATTTGATAGTGCGATCGGATCGGGATTTCTTTTTCACAATAAGGGCAATGTGATACACCGATAGTCGCGAAAAGCATTCGCAGGTAGTCTTGCAGATCGGTCATTGTTCCCACGGTAGAACGCGGGTTCGCTGTGATTGTTTTTTGCTCAATAGAAACAACAGGCGACAACCCGTCAATAAAATCAACGTCCGGTTTTTTCAGCTGCGTGATAAACCGTTTGGCGTAAGTAGACATTGATTCAAGGAATCGGCGTTGCCCCTCAGCATACACAGTGTCAAATGCTAATGAGGATTTACCTGATCCGCTAATACCTGTAACAACAACGAGTTGATCGCGTGGGATCTCTAATTCTATATTTTGCAGGTTATTTTCTCGCGCGCCTTTAACTGAGACCGTTTGCCTCATGTGTTTCCTCCTTGCTTACCAATAATATCCAAATGTTCTATGCGATGGGTTTCATATACACTTTTTTAACTGAAAATCTCACTATAATACCATGAAAAATACGAAAAATAACTTATATAGTTACGTGGGAAGTACTGTTTGTAGTTGTGCAATTTATTGCGCCTCTTACGTTCTGTAGGAGGGGTTTTCAACCCCGATTTGTCGGGCTTACAAAGCCCTCCTACAAGACAAGAGGGTCTACTAAAACTTACAAAAAAGGATTTTCAATATCGTAATAATATGCAGGCTCTTCCACCGAAACTTTACTGTCCTTAGTTAGTCGGATAGGGGAAGAAAATTGCTCCAGAATCTCCTTATGCACCAGCCATTCACACGCCATATTAATCCACAATCTACGACTACCGAAATGATCATGGATATCAGATAACGAACACTCACCTCCCGACTCCTCTAAAAAATCGAGTAACGGCTTAAAAAAAGTCTGCACATTATCTTCTAAGTATGTGTCAATCTCTTGTAACACCTTGCCAAGGTTTTCCTCATTTTTCTGTATATTGATAATATCGGTGAAAATCGCATTAAAAAACTTCGGATTGTGCTTGATCGCTTGATAGATGACCTTCCGTTTTGGGGTTTCATCATGCATGATGGTTTCAATACCAGCTAATTGCTTGACTGCAAACATTAAATAGTAAAATGTATAATCGTAATCCTTTTTGACATAGTACCACTTTTCTGTTTTGGCAAGTATCGTAGTTACAAAACTCGCTGTGTTAAATAACTGTGATTGTTTATCCCGTTCACCAATAATATCCAAGTCCTTATGCAAATCAGCAAGCGTTGGGTCTTTAGAATGGAGAATTTCACTTTGAGCAAGAATAGAATGGATATTACTACCCTGCAAGTTCCTTTCCAACATTTTTTTATAAGCATTTCGAGTATGAAGTCTAACCCGAATCGGCACCCCTTCCTCGATTAATTGACACTCTCTTTGATGAAACTTCGTCCCGTCTCTCATAATAAGCGTAATATGGACATTTGTCTTCTCCCACACGTTGTCTTCAGCCAAATTACTTGTGAGAATAGCAGCAACGATGTACCGATCCTCGGCAATAGTATCTGTAAACTTTTCTACTGCATTTTCAATATCGGGATGAATATCAGATTTGAGACGAGGTGGATGCAATTCTGGTTCGGTATCATCGCAGTAATAAGCGGGTTCTTCCAATGCTATTTGGCTTTTCGCGGTAAGTTTCATCGGGGCAGATACCTGCTTGATAATACCTTTCCATGTCAACCATTGGCATATCACATCAACAGACGCATCGCGGAATTTAGAATGGAAATAGGCATTCATCTCTGAGTTTGTCCGAGGCCCTTTTTGTTCTGCGAAGTAATCAAGAATCGGTTGGAAAATAAACAGACGTTCGTCAATGTAGGCATTGATTGCATCAAGTGCCTCTTGAATAACTGCTTCGCTCTTTTCGCAATTTATCAGATCAGTATAAACATACTTGAAGAAATCCGGATTGTAGTTGAGGGCTGGTTGGATGACTTCTCGCGCAGGAATCTCGTTGTTCAATAGTACCTCTATTCGTGCTAATCCTTCTACAACAGACAGAAGCGATAAGAAAGAGGTTATTATATCATTATTAACGTAAAACTGCTTTTCGGCATAGATAAGTGTTGGCAGGGTCTCGGCAATAACGTTCAACACTTGAAGCTGCTTATCACGTTCACCGATACTATCACGACTCGCGTTCTTATCATACCATTCCTTGATAGAATCATCTCGTGAAAAGAGAAGCGTGCTGTGAGAAAAATAGGAATGCATGAACGAGCCCTGTTGAGCACTCTCTATATTTCGTTTAAAGGAGCTACGCGGTGACAAACCCGCATGTATGTTCACACCATTTTCAACAAGCGAGAAGAACGATTGTGTCGGACGAATGTCGTCTTTTCCTATGATTTCAACGTCCAAATCCGATTTCTCCCATACCTGTGCATAAGAAAAACTTCCGGCAACTATCGCTGCGAGGATGTACGGATCTTCCTGTACCTTTTCAACAAGTGAATCTACTGCTTCATAATACTGTTGTTCGACAGCATCTTGGGATTTCATGATTCGTTCTCCTATTCCTATTCAACATCTTATGTGTCAGCGAGTATAGAAATCAATAGACATTATTGTGAGTTAAGGCGTTTGTAGTAGCGCAATTCATTGCGCCTTTTCAAACTCAACGACGGCACGCGGAACGTGCCTACTACTGGTATATTTGACATTGAATTATTTACACACCTCAGATAATTGTATGCTTCTGCCGATATACCTTACCTCCTTTAATAACAACGATAGGTTCAAGTTTTTGTCTACAGGTTTTAGCCTTACCACTTGCATCAACCAATTGGAATTCACCCTCGCGCATCTCAAATACAACGGCATCTCCCCAAGCACCTGCTGCTAACGTTCCAACCTGTCCCGGCATTAAAATAGTGTCTGCAGGTACACTGGTCACTTTCGCCAATGCATCGTCAAGCGACATGCCGAGGTAAAGGAATTTATTTACGACATTGACCAGATCGTATACCGGACCGTTGATATTATAAACATGCAAGTCTGATGAGATAGTTGTAGGTTCAACACCTTGTTCCATCGCTTTTTCAACTACATCCCAACTGAAAGAACCGGCACCGTGCCCAACGTCAAAGATAACACCGCGTTCAATCGCAGCGTGTACGGAATCTCGAATTTTACCATTTTCACCTAAAATACCGCATGCCATATCGTGGAAGCAGTGCGTAAGTATGTCCCGCTTACCCATCACTGCCAGTATATCATCTATAGACTGACACCAAGCATCTTGTGGGTGAACCATCATCGGAAGTCCAGCAGCGTCTGCAGCCTCGCGCGCTTTGTGCAGCGGTTGCATGCCAGCGCGTTCTCCAACAATTGATTCGCGTGTCAATCGCACCTTAACTCCTAACATTATATCACGGTGCTGTTCTATCATTCGGCATGCTTTGTCAACATCCGCATAGTCTGGATTTTCTAATTCGCCAATTTCCCGTGTCAGCATGCCTTGTGAAGAGATGTTCAATTGCGCCAAGATTCGAGTGTCGCTTACATCTATAACGTATTTACGAAAGCCAGGAAACGTGTCTGCCCCTGCCGACCCAGCATCAACAACCGTCGTCGCGCCCCGTGCTAAACAGGTGGGATCGGGTTCAATACCGAAATGGCTGACACCGTGAAAGACATGAACATGCAAATCAATTAAACCCGGCGTGACATAACACCCATCTGCATTCACAACATCTCGTGCCTCCGATGAGGGGATGGCATCACTGACGGTTGAAACGCAACCATCTGTAAATGCTACATCTTTTGGAGCATGGATACCTTGTGTTGGATCAATTAAAGTTCCATTTTTGATAATCAGATCATTATTCATTCGTGATTGTTCTCATTTTCTTCAATAGGTAGTTTCAAATGTGTCCGAACTGCTTGGCGCACTTCTCCACAGATCTGCATCGCATGCTCAGCATCTTCAGCAGTTGGCAATTGTCCTAAGTAACGTGTATCCACAGCATGTTTTGATAATTCTGCAAGATCAGCTTTCCAAGAATTCCAAGAAGGTTGTGAGGGTAGAATCAGACCCAATAATTCTACTAAATTGTGTGTCCTTGAAGCAGGGATATTCGCCTCTTGAAGCCATGCTTTTAGATATTTTTCTGCACATTGCTGAGCATGAAAGCAGATAATACGATATATCGGATTCGGACCTTGCTGAATTTGCTTTGCAGCATCGTAATCGCCTTCAGCTATTTCTACCCATTCCAAAGTTATTGGATTCAATTCAGTATTCTCTTTTTTAAGAGGTTTAACATAAAAATCTTCAGATTCATATAGCACTTCCCCTTTTTCAGTGACTTCGCGGAGAAACCAATCGTTGTGTGAAATGCGATAAGCGATCTCTTCTGGTGAACGCACGAGAAGGTCCATGCTGAATCGGCGCGGAATCCGTTCCCGAATCTCTGATGCTTGGCGGCGCGCTTCCGATTTCTCTACCGGCATCACGACTAACAGATCTACATCAGAATATTCCGAAGGCGTGCCATACGCATAGGAACCAAAAAGAATAACTTGCAGCGGCGCAAACTCACGCACGATGTCATCACATGTGGCTTGAATGTCTTTGCGGCTAACCATCTATTTGCCTCTGCTTGCAATGAATTTATTAGGTTTACAGTAAAATCTAAAAACACCTGGACATTTTCTTAAGGTTAGCGGCGTTTAATGTGAATGCCATACGGGGAATGCCAAAAGGCATTCATACCCGGTGAATGACTAAAGACGAATGTGCTTGGTAGAATACGCTTTTGGTATTCTACATGATTCGCCATGATTCATACCTTCATTGCCAAATCAACGCCAAGCGCACTTGGGCGAATACGCGTATGGTATTCGCCATGACTTGTCGCCTCGGACATTTATGGTGTGTTTGAAATCCGCATAAGAACAGAATGTCCAAATAATTATGGGTTTCACTATAATACCCCAACATCGGCTATACATGTGGCGCTTTTTCAGGATTTGCCAACTGATTAATATACGCTTCTTGGTAGGTTCCCCAATTTTCAGTGGGTGGAATATCAAAAAGACCAGAGGTCCAAACTTGGGGCTTCTTTTGAATCCGCATCAACATATCGCGAGCATTGAGGCAACGGCAATAATCATGAAGGTTTTCAATAGTAATGTTTTTATCAAGAAATTTTTGTAGCCACTCACTGCGTGGATAATGTTCATCCATTTCGGTCAGTGGAAGCAATTTGCCACCATATTTCAATACTTCAACACCGTTCAAAACATGAACTTGACTGATAGTGGATGCAGCGTGCCGTTCTTTGTACTGCGTGTCAAAACGTTTTACCAGTGACTGCACTCTATCAGGTTCGGTGGGTTGTTCAACGGATGTCCGGGTTTCAACATGAATTCTTTCCGAATGGTTTTCGGCAGCATCTCTGAGTTCTTCCATTCGTTCGCGAATTCTTTCAACCCTTTCCTCTGCGTTGTCTCGGAATTCCTCAACTTGCTCTTGAATTCTTTCAACTTGCTCCTCCGCAGTTTCCGCTTTTTGTTCCATTTGTTCGCGGATTCTTTCAACCTGCTCTTCGGCGTTTTCTCTGGATTGTTCAAGTCGTTCCTGAATTCTTTCAACCTCTTCCTCAATGTTACGACTATATTCTTCTGATTCTTCTTGAAGTTTTTGAATCTGTTCTTCAACAGTTCTCCGATGCTCTTGTCATAGGTACCCACTACCTAAAGGTAGGGGCTTGTGCTTCCTTGCGACTGCGGTTTTCTCAGAGAATTGACCGTCTTAGTGTCGCTCCACTTTAGGCAGCCAAGCCTGCCCGTTTGATATTGATAGCAGCGTTGGTGTCTCGGTCGTG
>JAGWBU010000136.1 GCA_021295735.1 Candidatus Poribacteria bacterium
AACGCATTTCTATAAATCAAGCGGCACCTGGCGTCTGTCCCTGTCTGTGTTGATGCGCCAAATATTTATGCACACCCTCACTTAAATGGACAAATAGCAAGATACAACCTCGCCATACCAGATTAGAAATAGCGTTTAACTCCGTATCTGTTCATTTAAAGTAGCAGGATAAATTTCAACGTCAGAACGCGATATGAGTAAACCAACGTAAAAGGTCAACCAGTCCCCGCAGAGTTCAATAGACATCAGTTCTTCATTTTCGCTGATGTATTCATGGAGTTCCGCCTCAAATTCCTCTTTTCCCTGTGCATCGGTAACAGTGAGTTTTGCTGAGACAACCTCCTGGCGGTTGTATACAACAGCGATTTCCTCGTCCTCATTATCAGGGTCAGGATAATGGAGCGTCATCTCGTCCGGCAAAGGGTCTCCGAGTTCCTGTTCACCATCAACAATCCATCGCGAAACTTCGTACTCATCCTTTGTTCCAGCAATCTGATCAACCCCGACTACAAGCTCTCCCTCTACGTCTTTGATGTGATACATATAACGAAAAAGACCGTCACCTTCGTATTTCTTTCGCGTAAAAAGCGTAAAGGCGTGTGAGGTATCTCCTGTCTCTTGATATGTAGTAAGATCAGAGAGTTCAATAATGCTTTCAATCGGAATATCAACTAACTCATGCCGTTCCGGTTTTTTATCATCTGCCTCTTTTCGTTTACTAAACAGAGATTTCCCATCTTTTCTGCCAAATAGTGCCATATTACCACCTAAAAATAACCCTTGTTGTACAGTACCAACATGATTACGCCAACGATGAGGAGACTTCCAAATATAAGAACGAACCACATTGCGCCTGAGGTTCTCTTTTCTATGATAACCGTTTGGGGCTGCGGTGGCGCGCGCTGCGTATTCGTCGTTACAGTTGGTGTTTCGGCAGATGCAAGAAGTTCTTGTTTTATTGCTTCTTCATCGGGGAGTTCTTCAACAGTAACAACTTCTACATCATCGCCATAAAACTTATCTGGATTTTTTTCAACATAACTTGCGACAAAATCTTCATCACGATTTGTGCCAGGGTCTACGTAGTTAGAGTTCGGTTCAACACCTTGGCTCTCATAGTACTCTTTATAAAACTCGTACTCCTTCTGCTTTTCCTCAGTCCAATGTGATCTGTCGTAATCTCGATGATGATAGTGCCACAAATAACTACGTCGAATCGCATGGTTGTAGTAGTCATGGAAATAGAGTCCGAACATGAGGTTATTAAACGCCATAGATGCCTGAAGACTATACAATGAATAAGTTGGATAAGGATTATAGTAACCACGATAGTTAGCGACTGTGATGGTTTGGCGTTGTTGCCTACGTGCATTTGCAGTTTGTCGGTTTGCTTTCGTGACCTTGCGTTTCAAACTGCGGTTTTCCGCCTTAAGTTGCCGCACCTGTTTACGACCCTGTGTTGTGGTTTGACGCTGTTGGCTACGCGTAGCAGTATTCTTCCGTGTTGTCGTTGTGTTAGTCGTTTTGGCACGATTCGTTGCAGTCTGTTTCTGGCGCGCTGTTGTGCTGGGACGTGTAGAAGTGGTTTTTGATGTCCGACTTCCGTAGCTGCTGCTTGTACTTCGTGTGCTGCGTGTTGGCGTAGAACTCTTCGGTTTGCTGTAACTCCTTGAACTTGAACTGCGACTATAACTACGGCTTGTGCTTCTGCTGAAGCTACGCCCAAAACTACGACCACCACCGAAACCGCCACGGCGGCTTTCTACCACATCGGGGGCAACACTGAATAAGAAAATAATGACCGCAGCGAATGACAATATACGTTTACAAGCTGCATCACCAATTGAGAGTTGTTGAAATATACGTTTCATACTGAGATTCCTCCGCAGTGCTTTACACAAAAAACTTGACAAAAATATCCGAATTTGTTACACTATTAAAACTTCATTTTTTAAGTATGTGCCTGTAGCTCAGTTGGATAGAGCGTCAGCCTCCGGAGCTGAAGGCCGGGCGTTCGAGTCGCCCCAGGCACGTTTATATTTCGATCAGTTAGGAAAACCCTTTTTTAATTGGACCTATCACGCAATTGTATTAATGTTATCATGAATAGGAATGCGTGTCAAGGATATTGAAAGGAAAGGGTGTGTAAATATTTTGGCATTAACCATGTCGCTTTTCTTGTAGGAGGGCTTTGTGCGCCCGAAAGGAAAAATATGGCACTTGACGTACGTGACTCACGACTATTAGATTTAGTAGATTCAGAAGCAACTGTAGAACAATTGGCTACCGGATGTCAATTTACCGAGGGACCGCTTTGGCATTCTATCGGAAGGTATCTGCTTTTTAGCGATATTCCTGCGAACAAGATACGACGCTGGGATGCAGAGTCCGGTATGACAGTTTTCAGGGATCCATCAGGGAAATCAAACGGTTTAACTTACGATAAAGGCGGGCACCTGATTGCATGTGAGCATGACAACCGCCGTGTGTCTCGAACAACAGCAGACGGAGAGGTACTAACAATTGCTTCGCATTATGAGGGCAAACGTCTGAACAGTCCGAACGATATTGTTGTTAAATCTGATGGAAGCATCTATTTTACCGATCCACCGTATGGACTATCTTCAAAGGCTAAATCCGAAAAAGAACTGGATTTTCATGGTGTCTACCGCTTGTCGTCTGATGGTGCAATGTTGACACTTCTTGTTGATGATTTTGATAGACCCAACGGTATCTGCTTTTCACCAGATGAGTCTATCCTTTATATTAATGACACTAAACGCATGCATGTGCGTGCATTTGATGTGGAACCTGATGGCACAATAGCAAACGGTCGTGTTTTCGCTGAAGAAGAAGGAGACAACGGAGTTCCGGACGGCATGAAGGTAGACGTCCAAGGAAATGTCTATTTAACAGGACCGAATGGAATCTGGATATTTGCACCAGATGGAACACATCTTGGTATTATTCTTGTTCCTGAACGCTGCGCGAATCTGGCATGGGGTGGAGATTATTGGAAAAGCCTTTTTATTACGGCAAGTACATCTGTCTATCGCATAGAATGTAAAGTAGAAGGGATAGCGGTGTCGTAATGAAGGTAAAAATCAAACGGGTTGATAAATCCCTGCCATTGCCGAAATACGAAACTGGAGGTTCTGTCGGATTTGATTTGCTCTGCCGCGAATCAGCAGAAATTGCGCCACAAGAAATTGCCTTAATCCCAGCGAACATTATTTTAGAAACACCCCCCGGCTACATGCTGATGATATGTATGCGCAGTAGTACCCCACGTAAAGTTGGTCTAATGATGGCGCAAGGTTTAGGTATTATTGATAACGACTACTGTGGCGAAGAAGATGAGCTAAAAATTCAGGTTTACAATTTCACCGATGAACCTGTAACGATTGAAAGAGGTAGCCGGATTGCACAAGCGATTTTTGTCCGTGTAGATACGGCAGAATGGAATGAGGTAGATCAGATGATCTCAACATCTCGAGGTGGATTTGGCAGTACAGATAGGTAACTTTATGCTTCCAAATACGTTTTTATATGATAAACGTTATCATTAAGGGAGCTTTAGTAGTAAACATGAAACAGTATCTTGAAGGACTTCAGCAGATATTAGATACCGGTGTTGACCGCGATGGTAGAAACGGCAAAACACGCGCACTCTTCGGTATGCAGATGCGGTACAATCTGGAAGACGGGTTTCCTGCAGTAACAACAAAGAAACTCGCTTTCCGTTCTGTCAAAGCGGAACTTTTAGGTTTTCTGCGCGGTTACGATCATGTCAAACAATTTCAGAAACTCGGCACACAGATATGGAATGCAAACGCTACTGCATGGGGACGTGATGGCGCACTCGGTTGTATTTACGGTGTCCAATGGCGTCGGTGGCGCAAAGAAAACGGTAGAATTGATCAGTTGGCGGAAGTAATTGAACAACTCAAGATAAATCCGCATAGCCGTAGACACGTTGTGACCGCATGGAATCCAGGAGAATTGGATCAGATGGCATTGGCGCCTTGCCACATGTTCTTTCAATTCTTTGTGGCAGATGGTAAATTGTCACTGCAGATGTATCAACGTAGTTGTGATATGTTCCTCGGAGTGCCATTTAATATCGCATCCTACTCGTTACTGTTATCTATGGTAGCACAGATAACTGACCTTCAACCGAGTGAATTTATCCATGTCTTAGGCGATGCTCATATCTATCACGCCCATTTTGAACAAGTCAAAACCCAACTCCAACGACAACCCTACCCATTGCCAGAACTTGTCCTGAACACCGATGTGAACTCAATTGACAACTTCAAAATCCAGGATTTGCAGTTGAATAACTATCAGTACCACGATGCGATTCGGGCAAAGATGATTGTATAAGAGGTCAATTGAAATGGCGAAAATAAAAGGTCTGATAATCCTCTTTATAAGCCTCGCAATAGTACTTGGCGGATGTGGAAAACCCACTCCCGGTTACAAAATCTATAGGATTAATGATACACTTTTGGTTTTTCTGGCTATGGAACACTCTTCCAAGATTGTTGATGCGACACTTGATAACAAAGAATTACATGTAAATATTGATACTGGCAAAAAGATTGAGAAACGTGTAACCTCCCTGGATATAAAGTATGAATATCCTTTAATTGAACCCAATGGAACTGTAAAAATTCATGACACAAATAGAATCAAAGGATACGGTGTTGTCCATTTAACTGTGTCCTCCCCTATACCCAGAAACGGATCGACATGGTTTAACTGGAGCGGCTTACAAATAAAAGGTTTACGGAAGAAAACAGGACCTTTCAAAAAATCAGGAGCGTTCCGTGTTGGAGATAGAATCACCGCTTACAGCTATCATCCAGAAATTAAAAAAAAGACCATGAAAAATTCATTATTCTGGATAAATTTTGATGTTAAATACACATCTACCGAAACTGCTACGGTTCACACCTTTGAAGATGGCATGATAAATATAGAAACATACAACGCCAAATCCAAAAAACTAATTCGTAAGTTGAGTTTTCCGCTTGATGATCTTCAACCTCATGAAACAGTAGAAGTTGAGGAAAAGAAAGAATTAGGTGAGGATATTCATATTGCATATTTGAAGGTTGTTCCAAAGAAAAACGAACCGGTGAAGATTATCCCACAGAGAAGCCGACCAACTAACCAACCCTTTATTATAGACCGTTGACGTTTCCGCTTCCTACCTAAAACTCAGAGAACCACCAGATGAAAACCCAGATAGTTTGCATCATGAGTTTCTTAGTGCTATGTATGAGTTGCACAGTTGAGCAACAACTCCGTTATGTTGGATCTACTGGCAACGAGGAATGCTGTACGCTTTGGGTTCGTATGCCAGACAATTGGAAAATAGTCAATGCGCAACTTAAACCCAAAAACAAACCCAAACAAGTGACGATAGAGTTTGATAGAGGTAAAGGAATAGAAAAACAGAGTTTGCTACTTTCATATCGCAATTTGGGCCTTGGGTTAATTAGTTTGCACGACCTTGATGAGAACATCCAATTCAGAGGGACAAACAGGTTAGATAGGTTAGTGCTTTTACATTTTACCAAAGAAGATCCGCAAAATGTGTTCACCCCACCGTTGGCGAAATCCAATATTTCTAAAAATTCTAAATCGCGCGAAGTGTTCGCTGTTTTTCGTACCAGTAATTGGCTTATCGTCCATTTCACAATCGAAAATACCATTCTCGGCAATCTTCTTTCCCACAACCTAAAGCAGCATTATTTTGGAGATGAAAAAAACGATCAACGCGGCACATTCAAGTTCGTTGATGGCATTTTGCATTTTGCATTTGGTAAAAATAAAGAAAAACGAAGTTTACCCATTCATAAATTTATAGAACCGCATAAAGAGCTCAAGCTTATAGGTAGACATCGTGGCAGAGCAAATTCAAAGATTGACTGGACATGGCATTTTAAGATAGTCTCTAAACAAAAAGTGGTTCAGTGAAATACAGTCATATTGTGAATCGTAGGAGTCCTAAAAAACAGTGCAAATCTCAATGATTGCTGCCATAGATAAGAACCGACTCATCGGCAACGGACCACACATCCCGTGGCGTTTACCTGCTGACCTTCAACATTTTCGTGATATGACAATTGGTAAACCTGTTGTGATGGGACGTAAAACCTTTGAAACGCTTCCACGCCCGTTAACAAAACGACAAAACATCATCCTCACACGTAATCATGATTATGAAGCCCCCAAAGGTTGTATCGTGGCACATTCAGTTGAAGGCATCATCACGACTGTCGGTGAACTTTATGATGACGAGTCAACAGAACTCATGATCTGCGGTGGCGCGCCTATCTATGCAGCATTTTTATCACATGCAAGTCGGCTTTATCTCACACAGATTCACGCTATCTTTGAGGGAGATGTCTATTTTCCTGAATTCGATATGGCAGCGTGGAAAGAAGTGAAACGGACTGACTGTGAAGCGGATGAAAAAAATCCGTATCCCTATAGTTTTCTGTTTTTAGAAAAGAAGTAGAATAGATTGACCTTTATTTTCTTATGGAGTGAATTTGTGCTTAATTTATGCATGCTTTCCGGTTCTTTTGAATACGACTCCGAAACATCGTTAACTATTTTCAAAACATTCGTTGAGAAAAACTATCCGATTCAAGCAAATTTGATTGTCTATGAATCAGAAGACGATAATCCATCTTTAGCAGCATTAGACGATGCAGATGCCTTGTTAATATTTACGCGTCGCCTCAATACAGAAGGGAAATCGCTCAGACAATTTCAGGCATATTGTGAGCAAGGCAGACCGCTTGTCGGCATTAGAACTGCAAGCCATGCATATCAGAACTGGTTGGAATTTGATAAGGTCGTGTTGGGTGGAGACTATCAAGGACATTACGGACACGGTCCTACCGTTCGATTAGAAACCGTAGTACCCGAACATCCAATTCTCAACAGCATTCCAGAATTTGAAAGTTATGGGAGTCTTTACAAAAACCCTTCACTTCGTGACGATACTTCTGTTCTGATGATGGGACATACAGACGAACATTCAGAACCTGTGGCATGGACACGTTTGCATAATGGTGGACGTATCTGTTATACTTCATTAGGACATCAAAAAGATTTTGAGTTAGAACCGTTTTTACGATTTCTTGCACAAAGCATTCTATGGGTATCAAAACAGATTTAGAAAAGGTAAACACCTGAACCTATAATCTGTAGGTTGGGTAGAGCGCAAGCGAAACCTATAAATCAACGGTATGAATGCCTGTTGGCATTCCCCGTATGGCATGCTGCCAAATCAACGCCAAATGCGCTTTTTGGCATTCCTCTTGTGGGAGGGAAACCTTGTCCGCCCGATTTTTTTCTTGTAGGAGCGACTCCTGGTCGCGACATCGTAATCCATGCAAATCCGAGATTCAAAAAATCAAAGAAGAGGGCAAACATCATAGACGCATTCGGTGTTGATTCACCACGTACTGCACTCTTGTGATTCGCAAGGTATTTTGAGATATGGAAACACTGACAATTGTGAATGGCGACATCTATACCCCGACACATTACGGTCCGGGTAATCTCGTCATTCACGGTGATACAATTTCAGCAATAACAAAAGAGCAACTTCCACCGTCAGACGAGGTCATTGATGCTGCAGGGTGTCTTGTCATTCCCGGACTGATTGATGGATTGATCCACGGTGGTGGCGGCTACGACAGCATGACAGGTAAAGTTGGAGACATTGAAACGATCGCGCGGGCACATGCTGTTAACGGTGTTACGTCGTTAGTAGTGGGCATCTCCTCTGGGAGTATGGAGCAAATAAACGCATCGCTAACAGCAATTGCGCATGTCGTTGACCAACCGGTAGCAGACGGTGCAAGGATTATCGGGTCGTATGTTGAGGGCAAATTCGGCAGTCTCGCCAAAAATGGCGCACAAAACGCCAAGTACATTACGCCTCCAAACTTTGAAGAGTTCCACGCGATGTGGGCAGCCTCTGATGGTACTTTAAAAGTTATTTCTGTCGCCCCAGAAAATGATGAAAATTTAGAGTTCATTAAACATCTCGCTGAGTATAAGGCAGATGCCTATAACGACATCGTTATCGCAATGGGGCACACAAATGCCACGTATCAGCAGGCGATGGATGCCATTGATGCAGGTGTAACACGTGCTACACACACCTACAACGGCATGAGCGGACTGCACCGCCGTGACATCGGCGCACTTGAGGCAGTTTTCGATCACCCCAATGTCCATGCCGAATTGATTGTTGACGAACATCACGTTCACCCTTTTTGGGGCAAGCACCTAATTCAACATAAGGGGATTTCAGGTGTTGGAATAATCACAGATTGCACTGAACATGCAGGACTTTCTGCAGAAGAGTGGCAGAAAGATGCTGTCTACGAAGCAGAACCCGACGCTTACCTTCTCAAAGCAGCAGATTCGGATACCCTTAAATACATAAAAGACGGTGCAATGTGGTTAGATGTCGGTAAACCTACCGAAAGGCTTGCAGGTGCAATCATTACCCTTATGGACGGTATCCGTAACGTTATGGGGTGGGGGTTTTCTTTAGAAGAAGCCTTAACAATGGCAACATTAACACCTGCTCAAAATTTGGGTATTGATGCTCGCGTAGGTTCAATTGCACCGGACAAAGCTGCAGATATAGTTATTGTTGATGAAAATTTGAACGTTCAGAACGTGATTTTGCGCGGAAAAGCGGTTAAATCGTAAAAATATGTAAACGCACAAAGTGAAATACTTAAAAATAGAGAATTTTTAGAAAAAACTGCAAATTTTTGTAACCTGATGTCTAATGTCCTCTTAAATTCCGCAAATATGGTGAATATAAAGCAAATTTGTAATAGGCGTTATAATGATTTAATTGTGAGTTGTCATTGATCTATGGTAAAATCTCATAAATTATCGTTTTGGGACCGATCAATGACAAGTTTTCAAAATCTAAAGAATAAACCAAAACGATTCCTTTAAATGACAGGATATATGCCCGAAGAGTTTTCAGCACTCGTTTCCTATTTTCCTCCCGATCAGTTTAATTCCTAAAAAATAGTATTAATTTCCCTAAATTTCAACTATAGTAACCCAAGTTGCCACCTATTTCGCAAATGCTCTTGTAGAAGGGGTTTCTAACCCCGATTTAGAACAAAAAACATAAGAATCAGCGAAAAAGCCTTGTTTTTTCAGTAAAAAGCAGTGTGTATATAGTAGATTTTACAATTACTTATACACTACAACAGGCGAGGTTAGAAACCTCGCCTGTTGTAGTGTAAGAGGTGCCAAATGCAAAAAGCGTATTTGGCGTTGATTTGGCAATTCATGGCGCGATGACAAACGCATCAAACCTATAAGAACTGTCCAAGTAATTTTAGATTTCACTATAGATTTCCCCAAAATTACATTAAATTTCATTTTTTTTCATTTTTTGCTTGCTTTTTTTTAAAAAACTTGGTAAACTATTCATGTTTAGTCATATTTAATATATATATATTAATGTATAAAAATATAGCTTAACATGAATAATTTCGTGAGACAATGCAATAATACTTGGTTTAGACGATCAAGTTATCTTGTCCTCTTTAACAGACACTCGCGACCATGGCGTGTCATAGACAAAAGGAGGTCTAAGATGTATCGTGATTTTCTTACGAATAAGTGGTTTCTTGGTGGCGTTGCGTTCTTGATTGTGTTGCTGTAGCGTGCGTGTTCTGGTATCGGCACGATACATCAGCTGAGAGAAAAAGCAGAGCCGATCCTAAAAAATGCTACGCTAAAGATAGCATTATGCTAAACGTAACGAAACCTATTGATGAGAGACAGGCTAAAACAGTTTTTTATAAACCGTTTTTATAAACCGTTATAATGTCTAATGAAAAAAGTTTGTATGACCACCAACCATATTTTGTACAAGGGTAGTTAAAAATGAAGTGCCGACATATCAATACCGCAATCCAGAAAACGATCATGGCAGATACATGTTTCTCAAGCAGAATTTGCCCACGCGGAATATTTGGTGTTTTAACAGTTTTTAACTGCAAGTTACCCCCCCCATTTCACGTTCGTTAATTTCTCACATCACAAAGCAGTATCACAGAAATTAAATCTATTTTATCTTCGCGCCCGCACACGCGCTTCGTCTTGCATGGAGTGTCTCGTTGCGGGCTTTTGTTGTTGCATTGGAACGTACTCCAATGTTTCCCATCTGTTGGAGGAGCTTTCAACCCTGGCATAATCCAACTGTTCTGTTGTCCTTGAAAAATTTTAACGGAGGAGATATAATTGTGAAAACGAAACTTTCAGGACTTACGCATTTTTATAAAATGGTGTATACTATTCTATTATGATTACATTTTCCCACTCTCAAAAGAAGGAA
>JAGWBU010000137.1 GCA_021295735.1 Candidatus Poribacteria bacterium
GTTCTCCAAAAACAGAAAGAAGGTGCAAGAACATGTCGGTTTTCAGTGGATTTGCAAAATGGAAAACACAATATGACTCACGTTAATTTGGTATGAGACCATTGACAGTGAATGAACTTTCCAAGATGTCAAATACGCAAATTGCTGCTTATCTGAATGATTACAAAGAAGCTAAAATCTTAGATTTGCCAGACATGGAAGGGCAAGGTTTAGCTGATACATTAGTAAAATGTGTGGAAGCAAACCCTCAACGGTTTTCGGATAATCTCCTGCCCTTCCAAGGTGTTCGCAACTTGTACTTATCTTCACTATTACAAGGTTTCCACAATGCGTGGCGAGACGGAAAAGAATTTGATTGGGCAGCACTGCTGAAATTCATATATCAAACCTTCTCGTCCGAACGATTTTGGATCGAGCAGTATGAAACTGGCTTTAACTATAGAAATTGGATTCTTTCTACTGCCGCCGATTTGATAAGAGAGGGAACAAAAAATGATAAACATGCATTTGATGTCCAATTTTTGCCTCTTGCTGAAGAAATTCTGTTGATTCTTGTAGAGAAAGCTGAACCAAGCATTTTCGCACCGAAAGATTCCTCTCTTAATGTCTTGAGTTCAAATAGGGGGAAGGTGTTTTCAGCAATGATAAACTATGCCTTACGGTACGCCCGTACAAACTAAGATGAACTTGAAGATTGCCGATGGCCACAGTCCATCAGAACAGATTTCACTAAAAGGTTAGATAGAAATGTAGAACCATCGCTTGAGTTTTCTTATACGCTTGGGTTTTACTTACCATACCTATTGTATCTTGATAAAGAGTGGGTCGTTAGCAATATAAATCATATCTTCCCGCTACATGACGAAGTTCACTGGCAAGCTGCTTTTTCAGGATATCTGCTACATCCGGGAGTCCGCGAGGAGTTTTATTCTCTGCTTAAGGTACATGGACACTATCAGAAAGCATTGAGTACTGATTTTGTTGATGAAGAGGTTCAGAGTGGTCTTGTTAAACATATCTGCAAGGCTTGGATAGAAGACAGCGAAACCTTGGCTGATAAAAGCAGTCTTATTTATCAGTTATAGTAAATTATGTAAATAAGTTCACATATATTCTGTAGGAGCGATCTCCGAATCGCGACGAAACCACTAATAGTCATGTCCAGTTAATTGTAGACTCCGCTATAATACACAGCAGCAACCCCGATCTTCTTTCTGGCGTAGTCTATTTTTTCTCAAGACGAAGTGACAATCTATCCGACAAAGTGAAGGCAAAAGTAATGCCAACATGGCGCGCATTGTTTCAAGCCCTTTCCGATAGCAGCGATGCGATGGCGTATCAGAAAGTTTCATGTCCGCTATTAGGTTGGCTAGAATTAGTTGATAATATAAATTCAGAAGTGTTAAGTTGGGTAAAAAACACCATAGAGGATATAGACAAAGTTCCTGGGTATGGTAGGGTTTTATCGCGTTTTTTCAAAGCTTTACGGAAGCATGTTCCGATAACGCCAGAGCTGGTCGGAGAAATTTATCTGGAAATCCCTCAGCGTATCATGCGAGATTTACCGACAGAACAAGACGAGATTAAAAAAGCTGTGCGAATTCTGTACAATAAAGGGTATAAGAATATTGCCGATGAAATCTGTAATCGATTCGGAAAAGCGGGAGTTGACTTCTTAAGGTCCGTTTATGAAGAATCTAAACATTAGTTGGTATTCGCCCCACCCAATTTTCAGAGTCACTCCGAAATTACATCTACCCTTAACCTTCCATGAATCCATACCCAGACTAATTTTATCGCCACTTCTTTATATTTTCTTTTCAGAGTTACTCTGAAAATTCTGAAATTTCCTCACTTTTCTCATCTTAAAATTCTAATAGAAGATACCAACTCATATTACAAATTTTCCTCATTTTAATTCCCACCAACTCAAAAAACATGGTATAATATTAATACAATCTCAAGACGCAAATCTAAATTCTGCTTTTGCACCGGAGGAACTAAAATGTTCAAAGTTATCTTTATGTTGTCATTATGTTTGCTTTTATGTATTGCAGGTTACGGTGTTGCTAATGTAGCTGAGAAAGGTTTAGTCGCTTATTGGGCGTTTGACGAAGGTACTGGAAAAGCCGCGACAGATGCTACAGGCAACGGACATAATGGAGAATTTAACGGAGCGCCCAAATGGGTTGATGGAAAATTTGGCACCGCACTCGAATTTGACGGTGAGGATGACTATGTTGCAGTTGCCGATGACGACGCATTAGACCTAACAGACAGTATCACGCTGATGGCATGGTTCAACCCAAATGATGTTTTAACCAGCCGTCGCTTGATGGTTAAGAATGACTCTATCTTTGTCATATTTGACTTCGGCAACACAAATAGCATTGATTTTCTCGTCAAGCCGAACAATACCCATGCAGAATCTACAACAACAGATTGGAAAGTTGGTGAATGGTACCATTTCGCAGGGACGTTTGATGGGAAGACTATGAAGGTCTATATAAACGGGAAATTAGAAGGTGAAAAACCGAACGATGTTCCAATCGCGCCGTCCGATTTAGAATTATGGATCGGCGGTGATGATTATGGTCGTCCGACAGACTTTTTCCCCGGCAAAATTGATGAGGTGCGGCTTTACGACAAGACTCTAAGCGAAGCGGACATCCAAAGAGTCATGGATACACCCGCGGACGTGCAAGCACGTGGCAAACTCACCACAACGTGGGCGAAAATAAAAGGTCTATAAAGGATTTTGTATGACAAGCCAACAGAAACGCCCTGTCGTTCTCATTATTAGAGATGGATGGGGCAACAATCCGTATCCTGTATTTCAGGAAGTCAACGCTGTTCATCTGGCAAAAACACCTGTAGATGACTGGTTAAGACAAAACTATCCGCATGTCCAAATTCACACCTCTGGCGAGGATGTCGGTTTACCACCAAGCGTCATCGGCAACAGTGAAGTTGGACATCAAAATATCGGCGCAGGACGCATTGTCCATCAAGAACTCCTGCGCATTAGCAAAATGATTCGTTCCGGTGAGTTCACTCGGAACGAAACGCTTTTAAACGCCATTACCCATGTCAAAAACAACGGAACGAATCTACATCTCATGGGATTAGCAAGCGATGCGGGTGTTCACAGTTCGCTTGAACATCTCTATGGATTGCTTTCCCTCGCGAAAAACAACGGATTGGAAACTAACCAAGTCTTCATTCACAACTTCAGCGATGGACGTGATTGCCAACCCGACCTCGGCATTAAGTTTTGTGAACAGATTGAGGCAAAACTCAAAGAAATCGGTATTGGGCAGATAGCCTCCGTTATTGGTCGTTACTACGCAATGGACCGAGATGACCGATGGGAACGGGTTGAGGTAGCATATCGCCTGTTAACCGAAGGTGTCGGTTCAAGCGTTACCGCTGCAACACAGGCATATAACGATTACTACAAAAATCCTGATGATGAAAATCGTAAAGGAGATGAGTTTATTAGACCTACTGTGGTTGTTGATAGTAACGGAGAGTCACTACCACGAATTGCTAATGGCGATGCGGTTATTTTCTATAACTTTCGTGGTGACCGACCCCGTGAACTCACGAAATCTTTCTGTTTAGATACATTTCCTTATGAGGCAGAAGGAAAAGACGGTGTTACGCGAGAAATGGGTTTTAAACGGAATTGTAAAATGAGCGTTAAGTTTGTTACGATGACTGAATATGAACAGGGAATGCCTGTTGAAGCGGCTGTGACAAAACCGCCGAAAATGCGCAATACACTCGGTTCGTATGTTAGCGAAGCAGGTCTGACGCAATTCCGATGTGCCGAAACAGAGAAGTTTCCACATGTTACCTTCTTTTTTAATGATTATCGAGATGAGCCTTATAAAGGTGAAGAACGTCAAATCATCGCTTCCCCGCGCGACGTTACTACATACGACCAGAAGCCTGAGATGTCAGCACCGGGTGTTACGAATGAGATGTTACGACGAATCGCTTCTGACAAATACGACCTGATGGTTTTAAACTACGCCAACGGTGACATGGTAGGTCATACAGGATCGCTTCCTGCAGCTATCAAGGCAGTTGAAGCGGTTGATATAGGGGTTGGAAAGATTGTTAACGCTGTTCTGGAAAAAGGTGGAGCACTCATTGTCACAGCAGATCACGGCAACTGTGAACAGATGATTGATCCAGAAACCGGCGGTATTCATACGGCACACACCACCTATGATGTTGACCTCATCGTTGTAGATGAGCAATATAGAAATCATCAACTACGGACAGGGGGACGACTTGCAGATATTGCACCGACAGCACTACGTCTCCTCGGTTTACCACAACCTTCTGAGATGACAGGTGAATCCTTGATCTAATTGTGTCTACCCAATTTATGTAAATACCGGCTGAATTTGCCGATGCTATAAATTTACTAAGGAGATTTTGGCATGTCCACAATCATTGACCAACAAATTCGCAACGATTTCAGGCTATTTGCTGGACGCGCGAACCCGGCTTTAGCAAAGGAGATCGCCGCGATTATAGGCGTTGAACTGGGTAAAATTACTATTGGTCCATTTCCTAACAGTGAGACACGTGTTCAGATAGAGGAAAGTATCCGCGGTACCGATATCTATATTATTCAACCGACGTGCGAACCCGCCAACGAAAACCTGATGGAACTTCTCATCACAATTGATGCGATGAAACGTGCATCTGCACGTCAGATTACTGCGATTATTCCATACTTCGGGTACGCTCGTCAAGACCATAAAACAACAGGGCGCGAACCGATTAGCGCGAAACTTGTGGCAAACCTCCTAACCACCGCAGGCGCAAGCCGTGTTATGGCGATTGATCTGCACGTCCCACAAATCCAAGGTTTCTTTGATATTCCGATGGATCACCTCACTGCGCTAACGACTCTGGCAAACTATTTTAGGGATAAACAGATTGAAAATGGCGTGATTGTTGCGCCTGATGTTGGTCGTGCGAAGCTTGCAGAAAAATACGCCAAAATTCTTCGGCTCCCGTTAGCCATTATGCACAAACGGAGAAATGGTGCTGATGGACAAGACGTTGAATTCGTTGAGCTTGTTGGTGATGTCAAAGGTAAAACTCCGATTATTATTGATGATGAAATAGCAACGGGTGGTAGTATCTATGAACAAGCACAAGCGTTGGCAGCAGCTGGTGCAAAGCCTGCTTATGTCAGTATCGCACATGCAGTGCTTGTAGGTCCCGCATTGGAACGGCTCAGTCACCCTTCAATTCGTGAAGTGGTCACTACGGATACAATTCCTGTCCCTGCTGAAAAGCAGCTTGATGGAAAAATTAAAGTACTTTCTATCGCATCACTTCTCGCGCAAGCCATTCTAAGGGTTCACCAGCACAGATCTGTAAGTCAAGTTTTCCGAGATCAACATCTTGATTTTGCGGTATAATCAGAGATTTCGCTCCTGCTGAAAAACAGATGATTCCTATACTTTACCTTAGCCATTGTGGGTCAAGCATCGGTGGGGGCGAAAAACAACTCTATTATCTTGTTACGCATCTGAATAAAAAACTTTATCAACCGATTGTCGTCTGCCCCGATGATGGTATTTTCGCAAACCAATTAAGAGAGGCGAATATTCCCACCGTTATTCTGAATCTGCCGCCTTGGCGGAAAGTTGTATCCCGCCTCACTCGCCACTCAGCTGCCGCCGAGTTAACCAATCTTGCCAAAAAACACAATGTCCAATTAGTCCACACCTCCGATTCGTGGCTAAATCCATATCTTTTGCAAATTAAAACTCAACTGAATGTTCCCGTCATTTCGCATGTTCGGAATCTTCTAACACCTGCACAGGTGTCAAAGTACGACTTCAACCAGATGAGCCACATCATTGCAATCTCTGAACAGAGTAAAACTCCACTCGTTCAAGCTGGTATCGTTTCTCAAAAAATTGATATTGTCTTAAACTGTGTAGACCTCTCTGTTTTTCAACCTGATCCTGCAGAAAATGATAAAAAATCGGAACTGTTTATAGTCGGAATAGTAGGTAGGATTGAACCCTTTAAAAGACAAAAAACTTATGTGGAGATAGCGAGCGAGGTTGCCAAGCAATACCAAAACGTTCGCTTTCACATCATCGGTGCTGCGCTTGATACACCCGAACATCGCGCTTATGATAAAGAAGTTCGCCAATTGGTATCCGAATATCAGTTGGATGACTCAATACATTTCGCTGGACATCGGGACGACATACCGCGCGCCATGCAGGAACTTGACCTTTTGGTTACGTTATCCGCCGGGAGTATCATAGCAGAGGCAATGGCATCAGGGAAACCTGTCATCGGCACACCAATCGGCAGCACCTCTGAAATGATTATAGACGGTGTGACAGGATACGTGGTTCCGTTAGACTCAATTGAGGCAATCTCAGACAGGATTGTCCAATTGATTACAGATTCTGATAAGTGTAAACAGATGGGTAATGCTGCAAGAAAACATGCTGAGGAAGCATTCAGCATAGAAAAGCATGTCCAAAAGATTCAGAACATATATGAAAAACTAATTGAAACTAATAATGAGAATGGTGTATAATTATGGCATAAATAATATCAAAGCAAAATTATCAAGGGAACAGCGACTTATGAGTGATAGATTTGAAGCCACTAATATCAAAGAAGTTGAAAAAGAGCTAAAGCATTTTAATAGTTTTCATGATGATTACGTTGCGGGGATTGAAATTAAGTTTGAAAATTACAAAGCCTTAGATGGGGATAGCGCGTCTATAGGGATTGGAAGTGCTAATAAGACAATTATCCTCATTGTCAACACCGGCCCTTATAAAAAAGAGCATAATAAGTTCGTTCGAGTTGAATTTAAAGATGTCAAATCATTTTTTATCTCATCACCGCTGCAGGATGATGGTCCAAAAGCTGGTCCAACATGGGGAATTTCAGACACATACATAGAGTTTGGGCCTGATGAAATTGATATTGATTGGGAATTTAGTTTTATATGTGGTAGGGCAAAGTTTTCAGTCATTTGCTCTAAAATTGTCATTTCACATGAGACAGATGCAAAATACGCCCAAATGACCGACAACAAAACCTTAAAACTGATCCGTGGACCGGCAAGAGAGTCTTGATGAATTCTCGAAGACACTGAGCAAACAGGAAAGCTTGAAGACAGATAAGCGCATATTGAAGTGGTAAGATAGCGCGACATCCGTAGAAAGCAATATCATATCCAGGAGGTTTATGAATGCTAACACAGGAACAACTTGATTCTTATGATAAAAACGGCTATATCGGTGTTGAGTCAGTGCTAAATGATGAAGAAGTAGCAGCACTTCGTCGCGTTACCGATGAATTTGTTGAAAAATCCAGAGAAGTTACAGAACATAACGACATTTTTGATTTAGAGCCGGGACACTCCGCTGCGAACCCGCGTGTACGCCGTATCAAAAGCCCATGCCTATATCACACTGTCTATGACCAAACCTTACGCCATCCTAATATACTTGGCATAGTGTCCCAACTCATCGGTTCAGGAATTCGGTATAATGGACACAAACTCAATATGAAATATCCCGAATTTGGTAGTCCTGTTGAATGGCATCAGGATTGGGCGTTTTATCCGCATACCAACGATGATCTGCTCGCAGTCGGTGTAGTTATTGACGATATGACTGTAGAGAACGGCGCTTTGATGATACTCCCCGGTTCCCATAAAGGGCCAACCTTGGACCATCACCAAAACGGTGCTTTTATAGGTGCGGTAACCGACCCAGATTTTACACCAGAAGGTGCTGTGCCTATTGAATTAGAAGCAGGTGGGATTACAATCCATCACGTTCGAGCCTTACACGGATCTGCCCCGAATACATCCGATAAACCGCGCCGCTTGATGCTTTTCCAGTATTGCGCCGTAGATGCTTGGCCTCTGAAAGGTATTCCAGATTGGGATACATTCAATGAATTCATTATTCAAGGTGAACCCACAAACCAACCGCGTATCGTCCCTACGCCTGTTCGTATGCCAGAACCTTATTCCGAAAAGAAAGGTTCAATCTACGAAGTACAGTCCCTGCTTGAGAACCCAATGTATGGGAACAAGCAGTAGGTTAAGGTTTCCCTAAGCCATTGAAATTCGCCAAATGCCGTACACGCATTTGGCGTTGATTTTTAACGCTATTCAGTTCATTCCCACATAACTCCTACCTAAAACAAACTTATTTTTTTAGAACTCATATTGAGTAAAACATAAAGATGTAGTAAAATAGGGAAAGAAAGTCAGATAGTTTATGTCCCTATTTCCACTGGACATCCACATTTACTTTATGAGAGGTGTTATTATGGCAGACGATCCTTTTAAACTGTATATTTCCGTGCAATACTAAGTATTTCACTTCTATATACGTTTTGCAAAGTGTCTGGACGAC
>JAGWBU010000138.1 GCA_021295735.1 Candidatus Poribacteria bacterium
GACGGTGGACGCTAAGCGAAAACCGCAGTCGCAAGGAAGCACAAGCCCCTACCTTTAGGTAGTGGGTACCTATGACGTTCTCTACTTATATCTAATTGGGATCGTCGCCCCTTAAATTTTACTTGTAACCCTGCCGAATTATGCAGTTTTAGGTCTAACTGGAGTATATCTTCAACCGTATTTGACAATTTCAAATAGAGTATAGAAACTAACCGTGCAAACGTTTCAAATGTCTCTGGTCTGGTTTTGAAATGTTGATAGAGTTCTGGGATTGGAGATGCTAAGGCTTACAGTCTATTGCCATATTGTGACGAGAGTTCGTCACGGATCTGAACCTCTAATATTAACTGATCAAATGCGATAGTTAGAGATAATACCAAATTACCCAAAATCGTAGGGGCGGGTCTCTGTGCCCGCCCGTGTTCTCGGCAGTGAAAACAATACAAAACTTATTCAGATTTTCTATTTTTCCGTTAAGGAGGATTCTCCTCGCGCGCATATCTGCGATTTGATCCAGTGTAAGAGATTCAAAATGTACCTGTTCAGTCCGATACTTATACACTTTCCCTGTTGTATCCTCAGTGAGAATGACTTCCCATATAGTTTTGCCTTCAGTTGAAAGTTGTGCAACTTCCCGTGGCTTTACCCACGCCGCATCTTCCTGATGTGCCAAAGCAAGCACATCATGCCTTCCCTTTCTCAAAGAACATAAGAAAGAAGTTTGTTCAGACAAGGTAGGGGAAAGCGTTAGAGAAATCTCCTTTGAATCCCACCGAACCTCTTGAAAAGGAATGAAGTAATGTTGTCCATTCACGGACCGGAACAAAACACAATTATCACCCTCTTTATACGCATAGTTAATAGTTTCGGAAGATTTGGACAGCATGAAGTTAAGGATCTGTTGAATACCAGTTTCCCAGTCTTCATAGAGGTTAACATATTGAAGGTCTTGTAGGGTCTCACCTTCCCCGATTTTAATATCAGGAATCTCACATTCGTTCAATTTTACGGGGATAAACCATATCCTATCGACAGGTTTTTGTCGAAGATTCTCAATTGCAATAGACAGTTCTTCATTCATGTATGTCTTGTCGCGAGTGTTATATTCTTTTGAAAAACATGCGATAAAGAAATGTCCGTGATGAATTGCTTGTTGAATCGCTTGTTTCCAAGGTGTACCGGGAACTAAATGATCCCAATCCACCCAAACAGAAACACCATTTGGATAAGAGTATGGCAAAGTTTATCTACGATATCTTTATTCTCATGGCAATAGGAGATAAAGACGTGTTTCATCTCTCTGGCATGTTTAATCTCCATGTTGACATGATTGATTAAGCGCGCTCTGAAGGCTTCACGGCGTTCTCGACGCACTTCAGGCGCGGGGCGAAACTTGGATAGATCTGGCGGATTATCTCGCGTGTGAGCCTCATAATCAAATTCGACTTCCTCTATAGTATCCATTGCGCATCTCCTGACTGCGCTCATACGCAGTGATTAAACGATGAATTTCTGCATCTTCTGGGATGTAGATAATTACCAATATACGATTAGTGACGCTTTTTCCTATGAACATCCACCGGTCCGGGTGTCCTTGTGGATCGGGACCGTCATATCCATCTGGATCGTCAAAAGCAGAAACTACCTCATAAAATTGGATGTTGTGCTTCCTTTGTACTTCCTTATATTTATCCCGTCCCATATAAACCCAATGTCTATTCAGCGAACTCCAAACGTGTATACGTGAGTCAAAAATGTGAATTCGCCTTTAGATTGGCCAAGTCACAAATCAATTAGTTCCATTCAAAAAACGCTCAAAGTTACCACCGAATAAATTGTTAACATCTCTCTCGATTTCTGATGTAGTAAGCGTCCAACCGACATCCAAAATGGATTGATATTTTTCCACCAAAACGTCGGCAATAATCTGACGCGAGTGCTTCCATTTGTAGATGAGTTGATCTAAGATTCGTGCATCAGAATGTTGTGGAATTACACTCAAGCCGAGTAACTCAATCCGCTCACGGGTTATCTCCTCAATGACACTCGGATTGTTCATAAACCACCAACACCCAAAAATCATCAAGTTTTTGAATTTGCGTCCGATGACACATAACTCATGCTGATTTTCGCGAGAGAGAAGCGTCACAAGAAATTTATTGTCGGGGTTTTCACGGAGAAGTGCCTCCAGACTGTTCATATCCGCTTTTCCAGTGCCATCGCCTGCCATTTTGAGCTGCGGGTTCACTGCCCGTTTAACACCAATCATCAACGCGAATGGGACGTTGAATTCACGCGAGATAGGCAAAATGCAATTGTCAAACAACCGACCCAAAACACCATCCTCGGGGTATTGGAAATCGGGAGGTAGGGAAACTGCCATGTATTTTGGATTCATTCGCTGAATCCATGTCTCTAAAAATCGGCGAACTTCTTTATTACTTTTGTCAGATGAAAGTATCGGATCAACCTCATAGCCAAGTCCGCGCAGGTGTTCATACGCTGTATCTTCATAGTTGTTAATAAGCACGTCCATCCGAAGTGCAGCTTCAAAACGTGTATCACCCGTATCTCCCGATTCCCACACTGGTGCCTCATCTGGATCAAAAGGGTCATTCGTCATAACAACTTTTGAGACGTTTGTGCTTTCAAAAACAGTATCAATAAATTTTTCTTCAGTAGTATCAGCAAAATATTCTCGGTAGTCTTGTAGATTTCGGGAACCCACATCCAGTCCTAATTCGTCTAATGTCGTAACAACGCCGCGGCACGCTTCACTAATAGGAGAGTTTTCAATGAAAAGTGTCTGCCAAATAAGTTCTGCTTGCTGTTTTTTTGTCATGCCCCAAAATTGCTGATAGTAGACATCTGATTTGCGGAATACTTCAGCAATGAGATAGTGATAAGTTAGCAATTCGTCAATTCCCCACAGCAAAAGTTCACCAAATGGGGGACTAAAGAGATGCGTGTGGATATCGGTGATGGTTTGAGAATGAACTGTTTCTGAAATGGCGGTTTTCAATTGATCAGCAGTTTCAATTGTGGAGTTACTGTTTGTATTGGGAACGTTCATATTAAGACTCCGAGTTGATTTTGCAGCGGATATAATCTACGATTTCTTCAGGAGAATTTCTTCCAAATCGGACATAAACGCCGCGGAAGTTTTCAAGACGTGTAGGTTTCGCGAAAGGGCTGAGCAGCACCCCGTTCTTGTCGACGTAATAACTACGGAATGCCGACCAAGGACGTTCAAGTTTGGAACAACAAGCAGTGACAACGAGACTTTCTACGCCGCAGCTGTATTGAAAAGGTAAAAAGTATTTGTAGAGCGGGCCAATCAGAAGAATTGCCGATAACAAGAGAACAACAACCGACTGAAACCCAAAATAGATTACTACAAGTATACAAGATAGAAATAGCAATAAAAGCCCGGACCGTTTCCAATTCTCAGCGAGGGGATGCACACGCCACGAGATTTCTCTTGTGTGTGCCTGTTTGGACACAGAATCAGTTTCTTCAACAGTCCGGTGTTGTTCCTGCACGTGCTACTCTGTTTCTTTTGTAGGTGTGATACTGCCTTTTGAATCTTCTACAGGTGTTTCTGAAGGAGTTTCCTCATCGTTATCCCCTATGGTTGTGATAGCGCCTTTTGGATCTTCTCCAGCTGTACCCTCTTCTACTTCAACCGCATTTTCAGTCCCAGCAGCTTCTTGCGATTGTTCTGTCTCTTCATTCAGTGGTGTAAGGGTGCCGTCTCTTGTTGTTTCGCCATAAAACCGCATCAATAAGAGCGAAATGACCATAAATCCGATAGCCACCCAAGTGGTAAGTTTGCTAAGGAACGTCGCAGCACCGTGACCTCCGAGTACTGATTGAATCTCAGAACCGCCAAATGCGCTTGATGAAAGCCCTTCACCCTTACTATCCTGCAAAAGAATAATCAATGTCAGGATAACACAAATTGGAACGAAGAGTATGATTGCTATAGTTATGATAACTCCCATAATATAATCCTCTTTAAAATTGCCTTCAAGGCTATTTATAGTAAAACCTATAATTAATGGGACACTTCTGTAGCGCAAACTTTTAGTTTGCGTCTCATAAGGCACAAACTTCTTTCCAAGACAAGTTTATCAAAGTGTCCCAATAATTTCAAAGTTCACTATAATTATAATATTGCACTTTTCACGATTTCAGCAAAAGATTCGGCTTGAAGACTTGCGCCTCCGACGAGAGCACCATCCACATCGGGTTGTGACATTAATTCCGCTGCGTTTTCTGGTTTTACGCTGCCACCGTATTGAATGCGTACCTGAGATGCAACATCGGCAGAGTAAGCGTCTTTCAACAATTTCCGAATATAACTGTGTACTTCTTGTGCTTGTGCAGGCGTTGCGGTTTTCCCAGTGCCGATCGCCCAGACAGGTTCATAGGCTATAATGCTGCTCAACAATTGTGCAGACGATAAGCCTGCAGTGCCACCTGAAACATGATTTTCAATAACCGTTTCGGTTCTGCCTGCTTCACGGTCTTCAAGTTGTTCTCCAACACAGATAATCGGCTTCAAGTCGTGCGATAATGCAGTTTTTACTTTTTGATTAACGCTCTCATTTGTCTCACCGAAGTATTGTCGCCGCTCTGAATGTCCGATGATAATGTAATCACACCCGGCATCTTTCAACATAGGTGCGGACACTTCGCCAGTAAATGCACCGCTATCTTCCCAATAGACATCTTGTGCAGCGAGGCGAATGTTGCTGTCTCTTATAATATCACTTACAGTAGCAAGTGCGGTAAAAGTCGGTGCGACTATAATTTCTACTCCAGCGCAATCAGCGACTAAATCCTTTAACGCTGTTGTGAGAGCAACCGCCTCTGAAATTGTGTTATTTAGTTTCCAATTTCCAGCAATGATAGGTGTTCGCATAGTCCTTCCCATTAAAGCACTCGTGATGCGAGCTCAACGAGACGATTAGAGTAACCCCACTCGTTATCATACCATGAGAGGACTTTAACTAACCCATTTTCAATTACCTTTGTGAACGGAGCATCAAGAACTGAAGAAAGTTTGTTTCCGTTGAAATCGGAAGAAACGAGATCAAGTTCAGAATATCCTAAGATTCCATCTAACGAATTTTCAGATGCTTCTTTTAAGGCAGCGTTAACCGCTTCCGCACTTGGCTTCTTGTTGAGTTCAACAGTGAGATCGACAACCGATACGTTCGGTGTTGGCACACGGATTGCGAAGCCATCCAATTTCCCATTCAATTCCGGTAGAACTTTTCCGACAGCAACGGCAGCACCCGTTGTCGTTGGAATCATGGAAAGTGTTGCAGCACGTGCTCGCCGCATATCCTTATGTGGAAAGTCATGAACGCGTTGGTCTCCAGTATAAGCATGCACGGTAGTCATCAACCCACTTTCAACTTCAAATGTTTCATGTAGCACTTTTGCAACTGGGGCAAGACAGTTTGTCGTACACGAAGCATTGGAGATAACATGATGTTCAGTTTTATTGTATTTATCATCATTTACACCGATGACTATTGTGATGTCCTCATCTTTTGCCGGTGCGGAAATGACAACTTTTTTTGCACCACCAGAGGTAATGTGTTTTTCAGCATCTTCTCGTGCTGTAAAGAAGCCGGTGGATTCGATAACGACATCTACACCCAGGTCTTCCCACGGTAAGTTCCCAGGATCACGTTCAGCGAAAACACGCATCTTGCTTCCGTTTACTACTAATCCTTGATCTGTAGCAGCGATGTCGTCAGACAAGATTCCGTGTACAGAATCATATTGGAGAAGGTGTGCGAGTGTCTCCGGATTTGTCAAATCGTTAATTGCAACGAATTCTATATCCAAGGTCGGATTTTGCAACGCTGCACGAAAAGCGTTCCGACCAATCCGACCAAAACCATTAATACCTACTTTAGTTGACATAAGACAGATAGTTCCTCTACATGCATTTCGCCTTTGTAAGGCCTACTTTTACAATCGCATTCTCTTAAGCAGAATTTAAAACTGCAATTACAAACTCACAAAATGGATTCCAAATACATTATTTATTTTATAATTCCAACTTACATAATTTTATTATTATGCCTTAATAATTATACTTCAAAATGTGATAAATTGCAAGTGTGTTGTTGAGTCAAGCATGTTGTGTAATTCTCTGTTGAAAAAATATTTGATAAAGGTTTCTGTTTTAAGTATAATATATTGAAGACAATCAGAACTCCATAATTCTATTTTGAAGGAAAAAGTTATGCAAAGAAAAAGCTCAAGATCGCGATATTGTATAGGCGAACTCATTGAACGTGAAGATTTTTCTGAAGATTTAGCTGCTTTTAAATTCCGTACCGATCAACAACTCCCTTTTATTCCTGGACAGTATGCCACTATTGGTTTTGAAGTAAATGATAAGATTGTCCAGCGCCCCTATTCTATTGTATCTTCACCCCACGAACCCTTTATGGAGGTATTCGTTGAATTGGTGCCTGAGGGCGCAACCACACCGCTATTTTGGGAATTGAAACTTGGCGACACTGTATTCATCAGAGACCGCCTCGTAGGGAAATTTGTAATGGACACGGAAAGTGGGATGACACGTCATATCATGGCTGGGACTGTTACAGGCGCAGCACCGTATATTAGTATTGCTCGCACGCAGAAAATTGAGCAGGAACAGGGTAAATCAAGTGCACATCAGATTCTCGCGATTGTTGGTGCGAGTCGTTCATGGGAACTTGGATATTATATGGATGAACTCAATGAACTTGCTGCACAAGAGGAATGGTTCTCGTTTATTCCAACGGTGAGCCGTCCGTGGGAAGATGCGGAATGGGAAGGCGAAAGCGGGCGTGCTGAAGACGTTATTCGCAAATACGGTGATCAGATGGGTTATGACCACACGAACTCTGTTGTGTATGCGTGTGGACATCCACAGATGATTGAGAATTCTAAAGCGATCTGGGCGCGTGCGCGTTTTCCTGAAGAACGGATTAAAGAGGAGAAATTCTTTGTGATTAAGGAATAGTGTGGATAGTTTCATAATCCAGAAACAAAAGATTTTTAATGTAACAGCGGCATTGAAGGAAGGGCAATTTTTCAAATGTGCCGCTGTTTTTTCTTGCAGAATTATTTATTTTACATAGCAATATAAGATGACTTTTCACTTGACATCCTTGATACGATTCTCTTAAAATAGAATGAACACTGTCTATAGGAATTCTGCTGTATGTTTTCAAAACACAAACTGAAACCTGCCACACAAGAAATAAAAGAAATTCGTAAAATTACGATTTGGGGTGTCGGCTTAATAGGCGGTTCGCTTGGGTTGGCACTGAAGAGAAACGGATTTAAGGGGCAGCGTGTCGGTTTAGGGCGGAACATCGGTAGACTCAAAAATGCACAGCAGCAGAATGCTGTTGACTCTGTGACAACAGATGTGGCAGAAGGAATTCAGGACAGTGACCTTATCGTGTTATGTACACCTGTAAAACTTATACCGATGTTTGTCAAAAGTATCATTGAATCTGTTGTTGGGAAAAAGAAAAAACAAATTGTGGTTACCGATGTCGGAAGCACAAAATCGTTATTAGTCCAGTCGGTTGAAACGCAGGTGCGGGCGGCGCCATCATCCGGTATCTCTTTTGTAGGCGGACATCCGATGGCAGGTTCACATGAAACGGGTGTTGATGCTGCGCAAGCAGACCTTTTTGAAAATGCAAAGTGTATCTTAACGCCGACAGAACATACGGATGCAGATGCATTGCAGTTGGTTAAAAACCTGTGGGAATTTGTTGGTAGTGTGCCATATTTATGTTCGCCTATAGTTCATGATAAACTGATTGGTGCAGCAAGCCATCTACCTCATCTGATTGCAAGCATACTCGCCAACAGCGTAGCAAACGTGGAAACACCAGATGGAAAAGCGCTGGATTTCACAGCAACAGGTTTTCGGGATACCATACGCATTGCTGGCGGTTCACCTGAATTATGGACTGGTATTTTTACCCAGAATGCAGATGTCCTGTTATCTTTAATGGACGTTTTCAGTGAAAATTTGAACGAATTCAGAACCTTTCTTGAGACATACAATCATGCTGAAATTGAGCGGGTGCTTGTGGAAGCCCAAGACATAGTTTTAAAACAGAGAGAAAATTTACAGAAAAAATGATAAAGATTGGACATCATGTGACAATAGCAATGGATGGACCTGCAGGCTCAGGGAAAAGCACTGTAGCGCGTCGTGTTGCAGAAAAACTGGGACTGCTTTATCTGGATTCGGGTGCTATGTACCGCGCGGTAACAGTGCTTGCAATAGAAAATGAAGTAGAAAAAGATATTTCTAAACTTATTGAGCTTGTGAAAACATGTCGTATTGAATTTATGGACAACGGCAAAAAAATTCTTCTCAATTCCGAAGATGTCTCTGTTCAGATACGGACTCCAGAAGTTAACAAGTTAGTTGCGGATATTGCGAAAGTTCCAGAGATTCGACACGAGATTGTTAAGCATCAACGAAAAATCGGTGAGGAAGGGAGTATTATCGCTGAAGGAAGAGATTTGACAACTATTGTGTTTCCCGATGCCGATTTTAAATTTTATCTCGATGCATCTGTAAAGGAACGTGCTAAACGGAGATTCTTAGAACTTCAGGCGCACAATACAGATATAACGTTAGAGACTGTTGAGACTGAAATTAGTGAGCGTGATGAGAAGGATACATCACGGGAACATAGCCCTTTGCGAGCGGCTAAAGACGCGATTCGCGTAGACACAACGGGTAAAACGATTGATGAAGTCGTAGACTTTATAGTCGCACAAGTAAATAGTAGGAATTGATCATGGTTAATGTTTTTACGGAGGGTTAAAGCACCAATGCTATAACAAATTTTCATGTGGTATACCAACAATCAATTCTGGTCACCACGCCGGATATATCGGTGGGGGCATAGACTCACAAATCTTTTTTGTAAAGTAATGGGACATCTTGAAGCGCGAGGTGTTAGCCACATCCCACGCGAAGGGGGCGTATTACTTGTCTCAAACCATATCAGTCTTTTGGATCCTATAATTGTTGGGTCTGCCGCTAATCGTGAAATACATTTCATGGCACGGAGCGGCCTTTTCCATGTTCCGGGTTTAAATAAGTTAATTACTACATTTAATGCTTTTCCTGTTAATAGAGGCAAACCTGACTTAGGAGCATTGCGAAAAACGCTCTCTCTTCTTAAAAATGGTAATGCCGTGCTCATATTTCCGGAAGGCACCCGTAGTGTTGATGGGAATTTGGATAAGGCGCATGATGGCGCGTGTTTTATAGCACATCGCGCAGGTGTCCCAACAATACCTGTTTTTCATAGCGGGGCAGAAAAGATGTTGCCTCGCGGTAGTAACCGTCTTCGTCGTGCAAAACTGAGAGTGAGGTTTGGAGAACCGATTGATTTTTCTAAAATAGTTGAGTCAGAAGTCAAACGTGAGATGTATCAACAGATGGGTATACGAATGATGGATTCCATAGCAAAATTACGAGATGAATAGTTTAATTGCTAAAGTTTGGACAATTTTGGTTACTGTGGGTTGGTTAGAGTTTGCGAAACCCATAGCTGTCATTTAGTGGTCCGCCACCCCTGGTAGGCGCGTTTTCTAAACGCGCCGTTAGGTAATCTTTAGCACAGATATAGTGCGTGAACAAAACGCCAAATCAACGGTATGAATGCCATTTAGGCATTCCCCGCCTACCTTTGGGTAATAAATCGGGCTTAGAAAGCCCTCCCACAAGAAGGTATATCCTTAAATTGACACCTATGGTTAGAGTTTGCGAAACCCAGTTTTTGCGCATACATGTTGGATTTCGTAAACTCTAACCAACCTATACTGAACTCCTGTCCCGGTAGGTGCGGTTTCCGAACCGCACAGTTAAAAATGTCTAATTAATTCTAAAATTTGCTATATATCAAAATAACGTTAATTAGTAGGATTTGCCAAAATTGTTAGGACATCACCCTCTTGAACCTGATATGTTTTACCCTCCGCTCTCACTAATCCTTTACTTCTGGCTTGCGTATAGCTGCCACAATTTACTAACTCTGCCCAGTTAATGCATTCTGAACGGACAAATCCGCGTTCAAAATCGGTGTGAATCAGTCCAGCTGCTTCCAGAGCAGTTTGTCCACTCCGAAGTGTCCATGCCCTCACCTCTTTTGGCCCACCTGTAAAGAATGTAATCAACCCCATTAATTGGTATGAAGTCTGTATAAACCTTTCTAAAGCGGATTCATTCAATCCCATTTCAGTCAAGAATACTTCAGCGTCTGCGGAATCAAGTTGAGCGATTTCCATTTCTAATTGTGCTGCGAGCACGAAAACAGTGGTTTGTGGTTGTGCCTCATATTCGGCAAAACGTTTAAAAATTTCATCTGCCTCATCAAGCTGGGTTTCACTGATGTTACAGATAAGTAGTAGAGGTTTCTGTGTTAAGAACCCATAGCCCCGTATTATCTTTTCTTCATTATCTGATATTGTAAGGGAGCGAAGCGGTTTTCCGTTATCAAGGGTTTCTTTACACGTTTCTAAAATTCGAAGTTCGTTTTGATGTTCAGCAGACTTCTGGTTTTTCAAGAGTTTTTCAAGTCTACTAATTCGTCCATCAATAATTTGTAGATCGGCAAATACGAATTCTAAATCTATGGCTTCAATGTCCCGTTTACCATTGACGTTACCATCAACATGAGGAACAGTCTCGTCTTCAAAAAGCCGGACAACATGTGCGAGTGCATCAGCAGTGCGAAGTTCTGCAAGTATGCTTGCATCTATTTCGGCGCGTTCTGAACGTTCAACATGACGGTTTATTGCGGAACGAGAGGTGCCGCCGCCATCCATGTAATCAATGGTAGCGAATATAATTTCTTTAGACTGAAAAACCTCTGCTAACGGTTCCAAACGTTCATCTGGAACGGAAACAGTGCTAAGATTAATCTGTTTTTTATTAGTGTAGTCCCCAATTTCAGCATTAGAATGTGCTAAAGCGTTGAAAACTGTAGTTTTCCCCACATGAGGCCTACCTACAATGCCTATTTTCATAACGATTAACGGTTATCGATTTGTTGGTTCTGAATATGAGAGGTTGATTTAACAGACATGAAGAACATTGGGGGTGTGTAAAGTTTTTGTAGAAACACTGATGTCCAGAGAGGTTGCGGTTATAGTAAAAATAGGGTATCCAATCCTAATAACCTTAGAAACACAGGAAGGATACCGATGTTTAGTATACCATTAGAAAACCCGGAAGTCAAAGAGATTTT
>JAGWBU010000139.1:0-3000 GCA_021295735.1 Candidatus Poribacteria bacterium
TAACCTCCTATCGTCCGATAATAAGTCAGTATAACAGAGGTTAACAAAATTTAAAACTAATTCATTATAATGTCTATTCTGTTTCCGCAAAATAATCTGAATCTACACGCTTGATTACGTATGTGTCTTTTGTTGAAACACCGACGTTGTGTTCTATCATAAGCTTCGCGAGTTGTTGTCCATCAATTAGAACAACATTCTTGGAACTTCTTTCCGCAAACTTTTCAGCTGATGGATTAAAATTCGAGGTTGTAATGAAAATGCCTTTCTGTGCTCCTTCTCCATCTAATGCCCCTACAAAATCTCGAATTGGAGGTTCACCAATGTTTGCCTCCCAACGCTTTGCTTGAACATAAACCACATCAAGGCCGAGTCTGTCTTCGTTTATGATACCGTCTATACCACCATAACCCATTTCAACTAGTGTTCTGTCTACACTAAAATTGCGATTCGTGTCAGTAGTCGGGAATCGGAGTTCCCTCCTAACAAAGAGGGGTGTTCTGTAGGAGCGATCTCCGAATCGCGACCTTTACCCGCAAAATTTCGGTAGACACTCCACTAGAAGGTGAATGACAAGTTTCTCAAAGAAAGCAGGCTTTTTGCTTTTAATTTGCTCTAAAAGTTCCTTTGCCAATTTATTGTGCACCTCTTGGTAAATGTCTTCAATGTCCTCAACGGTAGGTGCTACATCTTCTTGCTCTTCTTCCTCTTCAACAGGGAAATAAGGTGTTCTTAGTCCATCAGGTTGTTTTAACTTCCCTTTTCTTAAAAGATATCGAAAGGCAGCAGCAACTACGTCATAATAAAAAAGATCAATATATCGTCCACTGCTTTTTATTTTTGCGTTTTTTTGTTCCTCAGATAAATTAAAATACTTTGTTAACTTATCCGTGGCCCCAAAATAGTAATTCCTTCAGGTGGATAATCAAGTTCAAGGATTGCTTGTCTTACTAACTCAGGTGCAGGAAATCTATTTGGTATCTTTCATCAGTTTCAGGATGAATAGCATTTCTTGCTACAGTTTCCATAAAAATTCACTCTTGGATTCAGAAATGTGTCAATAGCATGACACACCCAACCTAATTTGTCAATCTAAATTCAACCATAACCAGAGGCATTCAGTTTTCATATTTTTCTAAATATTTTGGCAGGGTCGCGACCTGGAGGTCGCTCCTACAAAGAAATCGGGGTTGAATACTTCTCCTACAAGAAGAAAGAGTATTCATGTCAAAATTTTACACACCTATGCAGTTCAAAATGTCCCCTTGAAAACATATCCAAGACACTGTATAATAAACGCAAACTTTTACAGAGGTTCAATATCAGTGAGCGATGTTCCAAAATCCCATCCGCGTTATCTATCTCTCACATTACGAGATAGAATTGTGTCGGGAGTGGAGCAGGGGATTACCTCTATCCACGGTCTCATTGCGCATGGGCGCGGGGAAGCATTTGACTACCTCATTGAAGAAAAAACACAACCTTTTGCGTTAGCGGCAATTCGTGCTGCAGCATCCATGCTGTGTTTGGCAGAACACCCCGTTATCTCTGTAAATGGCAACGTAGCAGCATTAGTGCCAGAACATCTCATTGAATTGGGACAATTGTTGAAGGCACCTTTAGAGATAAATATTTTCCACACAGAAGCAGGACGGGAACGGAAAATCCAAGACTATCTGCTAAAACACGGTGCATCAGAAGTGCTAATGCCTACCACCGAAGCACAACTGTCCTATATTGATTCAAATAGACGTTTCGTGCATCCAGACGGAATTTTGAAAGCAGATGTGGTTTTCGTTCCACTTGAAGATGGCGATCGATGTGAGGCACTTCGGAAGATGGGAAAAGAGGTTGTTACCGTTGACCTGAATCCGATGTCGCGAACCGCAAAACAGGCAAGCGTTACAATTGTAGATAACGTTGTACGGGCATTGCCGTTGTTATGTAAAGAAATTAAGGTAATATCGGTAGATTCCGTAACACAAACTATCATAACACAATATAGCAACGAAGCAGTACTGCAGGAGGCATTACAGCATATTAGCAGGGGTGTCGATGGCTAACAGAAAACAGCACCGTGTTAAGCCGCATATCCTACTAATTGGGTTAGTACTTGTAGCCTTTAATAGCTACTGGTGTCTGATGGGAACAGAGGTGTGGCACTCCACGCAGCTGACGATCGCTTCCTTATTTTTTAATGCAGTTTTCACGCTCCTTGTTTTCGTCCTTGTCAATCTACTACTCCAAAGATTTTTACCCCGTTTGGCGATGTCCCAAGCTGATTTGCAAACCATCTATGTGATGGTTGTGATGGTAACGACCATCAGCGGACATACGATGATGGGGTATCTCATTCCTGTCCTCGCGCATACATTTCATTTTGCATCTCCCGAAAATGAATGGCTATCACTGTTTGGACAGCACATTCCAGACTGGATTGCTGTCAAAACACCACGTATATTGGACGGATTCTACAATGGAGATTCTACACTCTATAATCCGTCTACTTTAAACGCGTGGATACCTCCAGTGCTTGCATGGTCAAGTTTTGTTATCGCGCTATGGCTGACGTTGTTAGCGGTAACGGTCTTTCTCCGTAAGCAGTGGACAGAAAATGAACGTCTGAACTATCCGATTGTCCAACTCCCTTTGGCATTGACCAGCAACCCGAAACGTTTCTTTAGTTCCCCGTGGATGTGGGTTGGATTCGCTATTGCTGGTAGTGTTGAACTGCTAAATGGCTTGAGTTTCCTGTTTCCAGAGATACCTTCCCTACCTATTAGAAACAAAAGACTTGGGCAATTCACTTCGAAGCCGTGGAGTGCGATGGGACCCATTGACATCTCATTCTATCCGTTTAGTATCGGTTTAATGTTTTTTACACCGCTGGATCTGTCTTTTTCCTGCTGGTTCTTCTGGTTACTGACCCGTATACAACTGATTGTAAGAGATATGTTCGGCGCACGTAATATCTATAATCTTGAGCAGCAAACAGGTGCG
>JAGWBU010000139.1:3008-4108 GCA_021295735.1 Candidatus Poribacteria bacterium
CGGCGGCATTACGGACGTATTATTCGGAAGATATTCGGCATTGCGCAACGCCAGGGTGTATCGCCGCCTGACGATAGCAGTGAGCCGATGCGTTACCGGACTGCAGCGGTATTGTTTACAGTTGGAATGTTGTTCCTTTTCTTCTTCTGTTTTCAGATGGGGATGGCATTATGGGCAATTGGTCTCTTTTTTCTGCTTTACTTTCCTATGATTCTCGGCATAACACGGATTCGTGCTGAAATTGGTCCACCGCTGCATCAACTTATCCTTGTGGACCCGGGGCGGACGATGGTGTTGGGATTAGGCACACGCCGGTTAGGCGTGGGCAATTTGACAGGATTAACGTTTCTATATCCGTTTGTCCGATGTTTCCGCGCGCACCCAACACCAAGCGAATTAGAGGCGTTTCGATTAGCTGAACGTAGCCGTATTGGGTATCGACAACTACTCATCGGGATGATTTTGGCTATAGCGTTCGGTATTGTGATAACGTTTTGGACATATCTACATGTCCTATACGATATGGGGGCAGGAAGTAAGGCACGCGGCTGGATCGTCTATATGGGTTGGGAGACGTTCAACCGATTGCAAACTTGGCTTGTCAGTCCGCGTGAGACGAGCGTGCCAGAACTCGGTGTTATTGGTAGCAGTTTCCTGTTTACAATATTCCTTATGATTATGAAGATTCGGTTTTTGTGGTGGCCCCTGCATCCGGGTGGTTATGTATTAGTGAGTGGTACAGGCATGGGGCGGTTGTGGTTTCCAATCTTCTTGAGTTGGTTAGCAAAAGCGACTGTGCTAAAGATTGGTGGTGTCAAGTTGTATCGGCAAGCGGTGCCGTTCTTTTTGGGGCTAATCTTGGGAGATTATACGCTTGGATGCGTGTGGAGTCTCATTGGGTTGGTGCTGAAGATGCCGACCTATATTGTGTGGCATTGATGACTGTAACGCGGTGTCTCTGTGTGCTGCTCTGAACGCATACGCGCATTCATAGCGTTGATTTGGGTTTCGCTCCGCTCTACCCATAGGCGTCAATTTAAGCACACAATTACCAGATTGCCTCTTGTGGGAGGGCTTTATAAGCCCGATTTATATGTATT
>JAGWBU010000139.1:4219-13503 GCA_021295735.1 Candidatus Poribacteria bacterium
CGAATGCGCTTGGTAGAATACGCTTTTGGTATTCTACATGATTCGCCATGATTCATACCGTTGATTTCTTGATTTGGCGTATTCAGCGTTGATTTGGATTTAACGGCTTGGGTCTCACAAAATCGGGCTTAGAAAGCCCTCCCACAAGAGAAAATCCAACATTTTTTAAGTTGACACCTATGGGGTTTTGCAAGCCCAACCTACGGACTAAATAAATAGAAAAAGGTATAACGATAATAATTTGGAAAGATGTTTTGTGTTTCGTATCAGATTACTCCAACCCCAAGCGTTGCATTTATCAGCGTACTTTTTATGCATACCTTCCGTCGTCATCAAAATTTGATTTCTGACCGGATATTTTATCGTGATCGTACCAAATCTATCTGTCAGATAACATTCTTTCTTACAGTTTACTACAAAACATCTAAGAAGACAACCACCCTATCGAATTTGCCTATACTTCCTCAACAACAACACGATGGTAACGCTTTTTACCAGCACGCAGAAGCAGCGCATTTTCTTCTAACAGATTGGCATCAACGACAACATCTATAGCCTTATACTGTTTCTCGTTGATATAGGCGCCCCCTTGTTGAATTAGGCGACGCGCTTCACTTTTAGAAGTAGTCAATCCAACTTCATGAAACAACTCCATAATAGGGATACCGGTGTGAAGTCTATCACCCAGAATAGTCGTTGTAGGCATTGCATCAAGATCAAGTCCGCCGCCACCAAATGCAGCGCGCGATGTTTCCTGCGCTTTGTCTGCCTCAATCTTTCCGTGGGCAAGTTTAGTTGCTTCGTAGGCAAGAACTGTTTTCGCTTCACGTATTTCGTCATGTTCCAAACTGCCAAGTCGCCTGACCTCATCCATCGGTAAGAAGGTAAAATATGCCAAGAATCGCTCAACATCGCGGTCATCGGTGTTAATCCAGTACTGATAGAATTGGTAGGGCGATGTCTTATTTGAATCAAGCCATACTGCGCCGCCAGCCGTTTTCCCCATCTTTGCACCACCGGCTGTTGTGAGTAATGGAAAAGTCAAGCCATGGACACGTTCACCTTCAATTCTACGCACCAAGTCAACGCCAGCAAGGATATTACCCCACTGGTCATCACCACCGAGTTGAAGAACACACCCATATTTTTGGAAAAGGCACAAATAATCATAGGCTTGCAGCAGTTGGTAGTTAAATTCAAGGAATGAAAGTCCCATTTCACGTTCAAGCCGTTGCCGATACCCTTCGACACGGATCATCTCATTGACACGAAAATGCTTTCCGATGTCGCGTAGAAATTCAATATAATTTAAGGACAGCAGCCACTCAGCATTATTTAAAAATGACCCTGCCGTGCCATCCAAATCAAGGTAACGCTGTAGTTGTTGCAGAATGCTTGCTCCATTCTTTTCAATCTGTTCAGCAGAAATCATTGACCGCATCTCTGTTTTATCAGTCGGATCACCAATCATTGTTGTGCCGCCACCGATGATTGCAATTGGTTTATGTCCTCCGCGTTGCAAATGTGCCATCGCCATAATCGGCACGAGACTTCCCGCATGGAGACTGTCTGCTGTTGGATCGAAACCAACGTAATATGTAATTTGATTTTCAGAGAGTAAACGAGAAACCTGCTCTGAATTCGTACACTGTTGAACGAAACCCCGTTCTTGTAGGGTCTCAAAAAGATTTGACATGGGAGTTGTTCCTTCTAAGAATTTTTCTACCGAATTTTATAATACCATGCAAGGTGGGAGTTGTCAAATCCGTTTAGGGGCAGGGTTATTTAGTTTTAAGAATTATCAGTTAATACGTGTTACTGAAAAGTTTATATTGTCCGTTGGGTTTCGCTCCGCTCTACCCATAAGTGTAAACTTTAGGATACACCTTCTTGTGGGAGGGGTTTCCAACCCCGCTGAATGCCTACACGCGCATTCAGCGTTGATTTGGCAGCATGCCATACGGGGAATGCCATAAGGCATTCGGACCGTTGATTTGGTGCCTGCCCGTTGCATGGCACGTCCTGCGCAGTGGCGGGGCACAGGGACCCCGCCAAATTGAACCTATGTAACCAAATATTTACACACCCGTTGTCAAATCCGTTTAGGGTTTATATTATTGAACACGGTGGATATAGATGTCGTAATCGCCGCCGCGGGCATCACTCCAAACCACTATTGCACTACCAACACCTGCAGAGACTGCCCTCGGCGTAATCTGTTCTTTACCTGCATCGCAGACCGGTACACCATTCTTTTGCCAAAGTGTTGTCCCGTTGGCATCAATCCGTTGGGCATAGATAGCATCCTCAGTTGTATCCCCGAAATCTTCCCGATAGTCAAGCCAGTAAGCAATAGCACCACCTGCACCATCAGGCACAAGCATAGGAATTTGTTGAACGCCTCCCGCAGTGCAAACAGGCACACCTTTTTTATCCCATAAAATTTTACCTTGGACATTAACACGCTGAGCGTAGACGTCGGCAAAAATATCCCGATCATCCCACCATATAACGATGAACCCATCCGCGCCATCACTGATGCAATTCGCTTGTTGTTGATTGACAGGCAGTTCGCAAATCGCTATTCCATCTTTTTGCCATAAGGTTGTGCCATCCGCTGCAATGTGCTGCGCATAAAGTTGGGCGCGCGTGTAGAAATTCGGGTCGTTTCTATAGTCCGACCAAACACAGAATGCGCCGCCATTTCCATCAGTGACAATAGTCGGACCGCCTTGATTACCTTGCGCTGTGCAGACGGGTATAGGTGAATCCCATACCGTGTTTCCTTTGCTATCAATTCGTTGCGCGAAGATGTTCCAATCTGGTGTGCTGATATCCCACCACACAACGATGAAACCGCCTTCTCCGTCACTGATTAAAGCGGGATCATATTGATCCCCTTCTCCACTATACACAGGAATACCATTCTCTTTCCAAACCGCTTTTCCTTCAACTGAAATTTTTTGGGCATAGATATCTTGATTGCCAGTTCGCCAATCCTCCCAGACAACAATCACACCTCCGTTATCATCTGGAATAACGGTAAAATCATCTTGTAATGCTGCATCCGTACACACTTCAACGCCATCGGGATTCCATAGTTTTTTGCCGTTCTCATCAATCCGTTGCGCGTAACTATCTTGCGTGCCGTTGCGCGTATCTCCCCAAACGATGATCGCACCACCTTTCAAGTCAGAAACAATGGCAGGACTACTTTGAGATGCTTCGTGATCACAGACAGGGATCCCATCAGGTGTCCAGACCATGTCGCCTTTGCTGCTAACACGTTGCGCATAAATATCGTAGTTGCCGTTGCGCGCATCGCGCCAAGCAACAATAACACCATCCTTACCATCATCTGTTAACACGGGGAAATGTTGCGCATTTTTAGCCGTACATACCGGCAAATTTTCTGTTGGCATCCATTCTGCTTGGGTTGGTAGGGGAACAATCACAAAAAGGAGAAAGGATAATAAGCAGTAGAATATAGACACACGTGGGAAAATACGCGTCTGTGGATAATCACACATTGAAGAACAATCAGAAAAGAGCATAATTTTAAAACGCAACTTCTTTCTCCGAAAGCCTTATGCTGAAAACCTACAATTACATCAACAATTCTTCACCTATTGGGAAAAATTGGTCTGCCATTGCTTGTAAATCCATTGACGTGTTATGCTCAAATGCGACTACCTCTATCCGTTTATGTTGCTGTTTTATGAGTTCAGCCAACGGACAAAAATCTCCGTCTCCGCTTGCCAGAATAACAACATCTAACATTCCGAGCATTGAGACCACGTCTACGGCGATTCCGACATCCCAATCACCTTTTGCTGAACCGTCTCCGCGCAGCCGTAAATCTTTACTACGAATTTTGTAGCCATTATGCTCTAATAGAGAGATAAAATTGCCTTGTTTAATTTCAGGAATCTGAACAATATAGACGTAGGCGACTATGAGTTGTCGCGGACCAACGATCAAGTCAAGAAGTTTAATATAGTCAACTCGACGTTCAAACCGATCTTTGGCAGCGTAGAACATGTTTTGCACATCAACGAATACACCAACCCGCTGTTGCGCTCCCGTCCGATTCTCTTGAGCTATAGAATCCAAATCAGGTTCGTCTAAATAGTCTACTGTCTGTCGAATTTGATTGAGAGCATTTCGAGATGTCTCATGCGATTTTTCAATCACATCAAAATGATTCTGTAGATCAGTTTTTAGTTGCTCTAAAGCTTGAAATTCCTTATAAACGGCTTCTTCAACTAACTTTAGTTCAACCATAAAACTTTCCTTAGACGTTTTGATTTGTGTGAGTTCGTTGAGTTGTGCTGTGACATCCTCATATTTCGTCTGTAGCTGCTGGTGTTCAGCCTCTAATTTCATAAAGGAGGCGTTGGTTTCCGCGTACTGTGTTGCTTTTTCAAGAAGGCTTTCATTCTCCTGTTGTAAAAAAACGATTTGTTTTTCGTTTTCCTGATAGTCGCCTTCTTTTGTTTTCAATGTCTCGTTTTCTTCAAGCAGGAACTTGCAGTGTTGCTCAAGTTGCTCATGCTTTTTTTCTATTGTAGTATATTCTGCTTTTAAGTCAGCCAAAGCACGTTTAAGGCTATCAGTTTCACTGGTCTGTCCGTGCGACTTTTCCTGAACCTGTTCTAAATCGCTGGTATATTCTGTCTGAATCCCTTGATTTTCTGGGGAAGGCGTTTGTGGCGCATCAAAATAAGTGGGAAATTGCAGTTGTGCATCTACATCATCAAGTTCTTTGTGGGTTTCGTACGCTGCCGTTAATAAGTGAATGCCATGTGAGTGTACATCTTCTCTCGAATCCGCCAAGAGTGCCCAGACCACTTCACCGAATTCACCTGATTTAATTAAGGGGGCGGGAGATCTAAAAAACGTCTGGATTTCATCGACGACCATGTATCCTACTCGCGAAATTGCCGTTTCCGCTTTTTGTGAAAGGTGTTCAATAACAATTTCGTCAATATGAGATTGCCCCAAAAAAGCGTTGGTTAACCTATTCAGCAACTCCTGTTTTGTAGATGAATGTAGTTTGTCTGAATCGGCGACAAGGTTAGTGTTTATTAGCAGTTGGAAAATCTCTCTCTCATTTAAAAGTATGGCAAGAAACCATGTGAGTTGATCATGATGTATTTTTAATTTTAGATTAGGTTTTATCATGAGAGTCCTCCGAAGATATTTGGTTCACACTGGGAGAATAGATATGAAATTTAGTTTCCACCTATGAACCTTATTTTGGGTAAATTTTATCTATTATTAAATTGAGGTGTAATTGCAATACCTCCTAATATGGAATTATCAACATATAGCGTAAATCAATTTCGCTTTTCGCTGGTATGATGTAGAGAATTAGATTTTAATTATTTTGTCCAATTCGTTTTGGACGGTGCGGGTTGCATTGCGTGTATCAACGATGACAGCAGCGTGTTTAACAATTAAATCGTAATCTATAGCGCTGTGGTCAGTAAGAATTACAACGCAATCAACACTTTCTATTAAAGCAGATGTTAGCGTTTGTGAATGATATGTCCCTCCTTCTCCAAGAACAATATTTGAGACATGTGGGTCATGATATAAAATATGTGCACCTTTGTCAAGCATTAATCTAATTACTTCAAACGCGGGGGATTCACGGGTATCTCCGATGTCTTTTTTATATGCTACACCTAAAATTAAGAGGTTTGAGCCATTAAGTGGTTTGCGGTGAAGATTTAGCGCGTGAATAACTTTATCAAGCACATAATTGGGCATACTACTGTTAATTTCGCTGGCGAGTTCAATAAATCGAGCGTGGTAATTGTAATTAAGCGCTTGCCAGGAGAGATAGTGCGGATCAATCGGTATGCAATGTCCCCCAAGACCAGGACCCGGATAGAAAGGCATAAATCCAAAAGGTTTAGTTGCAGCAGCATCAATAATTTCCCATACATTTAAATCCATCCGATCACAAATAAGTGCAACTTCATTGATTAACCCTATGTTTACGCTCCGAAATGTATTTTCAAGCAATTTTGTCATTTCTGCTATTCGAGGAGAGGAGACAGTATACGTCTTATTGATAAATTGTTCGTAAAAGGTTTTGGCAACTTGAGTGCATTTTGGCGTAACACCACCGACAATTTTCGGAGTATTCGTCATAAAATACGTACTGTTTCCAGGCTCAATTCGTTCGGGGGAAAAAGCGAGATAGAAATCACGACCTACCTGTAATGATTCAGTGGAATCGGGGCTTAAACTTGGGGGTTTGGTGTTGCTGTCGTTCTCAAGTGTTGTTTCGCTGGAATTGGGTTGGAGCGTTGGAAGCACAATTTCTTCAGTTGTACCAGGGTAGGTGGTGCTTTCAAGAATTACCAGTTGTTCGGAATGCAAATGTTGTGCAATTTGCTCAACAGCAGCGGTGATAAACTGCATATCTGGCGTTCGGTTTTCGTTCAGAGGGGTTGGCACGCATATATTGACGGTATCCAGTTGGCTCAGAACACTATAATCGGTAGTAACCTGAATTTGTCCGGACTTAATAAGCGGACCGAGGACCGCATCTGGCACATCGGGAACATCAGAGATACCGCGTTTCAATCGTTCTATTTTTTCTGGATTGATGTCAATCCCAGTGACTTTGAAGCCAGCATCTGCAATAGCAACCACGAGAGATAATCCGACATATCCAAGACCGATAACGCCAGCATGTGCACTACGAGTTTCTATTTTTTTTAATAGCATAATCTAAATTTGAAAATATCGATAATCTTTGATTTATTAAAATGAGCGGTGTTCACAATTGCATTCAGCCCTGATAGCGGCATACTCTTATCTCACTATTAAAAGTGAAAGATAAGCATGTGTAACCCTGACCGAAGATATTATATCACATTTTTCGCTAAACTTTACACAGAATTTGAGGCAGCTTTCAACTCAAATGGACTTTGTTTTATGGATGGCCTAAAGTGCGTTTGTCTGAACCAGGATTCACCAAATCAACGGTCCGAATGCCTTTTGGCATTCCCCGGATTACAAAATTTCCAGGATTATATACACAACTGAGATAACAGTGTCTTTTCCACAGATTACGAATTGAGCACTAATCTTTGGAATAGAAAGCCATCAATCAAATCTTACAATCCTGAAAATCCTATAATCCTGAAAATCCTGGTTCAGACAACTGAAAACTGACAGCCGAAAGTCGAAAGCCACATGGTAGTAGGCACACGCCGTAGGTTTCCGTACACCAAAAGAACGGAAGGCAGACGGCACACGGAGCGTGCCTGCTACCTTAATGAAGATTAATTTATTAATTCGGTAATTCTGATCTCTTTTCTGTCTGAATCACGGAAGGCGCGGAGAACGCGGAAGACACAGAAGCATTTCCGTTCCATTACTATTTCTGCTGAGAAGAAACATAAATGAATAGAAAGGGCTTCCGTGAACGCAGTGTCCTCCGCGCCTTCCGTGATTCAGACAACAAGATAATGAACCTCACACAAGAAAAACATAAAACAAGATGTCTATCGTTAGCAAATTACCGAAATATATTTTTAGTCTTTATACAGTTTGCGCTACAAAAATTGCTTACACCAAACTCCCGTTATTTTATAATTTACCAAAGAACATTTATGTGCATCCGTCAGTTAAATGAAGGATACGCATAAATGTTTCAATATTAGAACTGTAAATAAACCGGTTTCTTACCAGTCTTCAACCAATTGTACTAACAACCGCACACCGTACCCGGATGCACCTTCAGGGATATACGTAGACCCTTTCATGCCCCACGCAGTACCAGCAATATCAAGGTGTACCCAAGGGTATCCCTCAGCGAAATTTTTCAGAAACGCTGCACCTGCAAGCGTTCCAGCAGTACCATCTCCGATATTCTGCACATCAGCGACTTTGCTTTTTACGCCTTCATCGTAATCGTCCCAGAGTGGCAATTCCCAGACGCGTTCATGTGTTTTGTCAGCCGCCTTCTTTACTTTTTCCATTAATGCGCCATCGGTCCCCATTGCCCCAGCTGCGACATGCCCAAGACAAGTGATCACAGCACCGGTAAGCGTGGCTAAATCAATAACACCTTGCGGTTCGTACTGTGCGGTCCATCCGAGTGCATCAGCCAAAATTAGCCTTCCTTCAGCATCAGTGTTGAGAATCTCAATTGTTTTTCCACCGTAGGAGGTAATAACATCACCCGGCTTAATTGCAGTTGCCCCTGGCATGTTTTCGGTTGTGGCGATAACACCGATGACGCGCACGTTCGGTTTGAGGTTTCCGATTACCTGCATGGCACCTATAACGGCTGCAGCGCCCGACATGTCATGTTTCATTTCATGCATACCGCTTCCGGATTTAAGTGAAATTCCGCCTGTGTCAAAGGTTATTCCTTTACCAACGAGTGCAACCGTATCATGTCCTTCACCTTCGGGAGTGTATTCCAAAATGATAAACCGCGGATCTTCTGCACTTCCTTGTGCCACGGCTAAAAGCGTACGGAACCCCTTTTCCTCCAAAGTTGGTTTGTCAAAAACTGTGCAGTTAAGTCCAGACACTTCCGCGACCTCTTGTGCTTTATCAGCGAGTTGGGTCGGTGTGAGATGATTTCCGGGTTGGTTACTAAGATCACGAGCGATGATTGTGCCGTTCGCGATCGTTTGTCCGCGTTCAACGATGCGTTCTAAGGACGATTTTTCTACTTCGCTCCCTACGAGAAGGGTCATAAATTCAAGCATTTTATCTTCGTCATCACTATCATCTTTTTTAGTTTTGTGCTGTTTGAATTCATAGAGTGAGAGAAGACTTGCTTCAACAGCTGCCTGCGCCCAATCATCTTGTGTTTCGGGGGGAATGGGAACTGTGATAGAATTTAGTCCCATATCACGTGCCTGCCGCGCAGTGTGCCCTGCGACCTGACGAACTTTTTCGGCATTGAGTTCCGCGTAAATACCGAGACCTACCAAAATGATACGTGGTGACTTCATAGCACCGTTTGTATAAAGCACGCTGGTTGTTTTCGGTTTGCCTTTGAAGTCTCCGAGGTTCAAAAACGCTTGGATGCGTCCCTCTAAAGCAGCATCAGCGGCTAAAAGTAACTCGTTGTGGAAGTCATCTTCAAGCATAGGGATGAGCACAGCATCAGTTTCTGCTTGGCGAAAATCACCAGTTTCAACAGTAATATTCATAATATTCCTTTGGGTGTGTAAAGTTTTTGTAGCAACTCTGATGTCCAGAGTTGTTGCGAGTTACAATAAAAATGGGTATCCTATCCTAAT
>JAGWBU010000140.1 GCA_021295735.1 Candidatus Poribacteria bacterium
GGTTGTCCAACGAGAGATATTTAGCATGGTTACCCGACCACTCATCGCAAGTAGTGCCAATACAACTCGGCATAACTGCCGCGTCATCGTTGCGGATAAACATGGATTAAGAACAGTAAACAGTGCTATAATTTCTGACATGGGCGATTGTCCTTTCTAAGTTATGGTTAACTGTTATAACTTTAGGACAGACGCCCTATTTATTCAATTATTTTTGGCGAAGGTATTGATAACGAGTTGTGCTAAATAACCGTTTGTAGAACTTTATTTCACAAAAGAAAATGTTCGTAAGTCATTATCATATATTTATATGTTCTTCAGTCCCGCCAAATGCCATAAGCGCATTTGGCGTTGATTTGGTAGGGACGATATGTTTATAGAAAATGATTGGACGAGCACTCTTTAGTCCCGCCAAATGCCATACGGGGAATGCCAAAAGGCATTCATACCCGGTGAATGACTAAAGACGAATGCGCGTATGGCATTCGCCATGATTCATACCGTTGATTTCTTGATTTGGCGCATTTGGCGTTGATTTGGTAGGGACGATATGTTTATAGCACAAATGCAAATATATGTGAAAACCAATAAAACAAAATGTTAACTGGCACAAGTCGTTTATATAGGTTCAATTTGCAATGATTACGCGGCGTTTTCCACTGTAGGGCGGATTTCTACAAAAACTTTACACACCCATTCGTTGCTTAATCAAGACGAATTTACAAATAGAGGGCAACAGAACTAACACCTGACGTATCTGCAAAGGAGCACACGGGTGGTAAGTGTGGATTCAGATAAGAAGGCACTAACGATTTGTATCACTTCGTGCCTATCGCCAAGATACGCGCACTCATGCCGAGTATTGAAGGGTCTGATTCAACCTTCCGAATGAAATCCAAAACAATGGCGCGTTGGTCAGGGTCTGCCCAATAACTTTCAACCAATTCGGAGCGGAGTTCATCGGGACGGTGAAGATATGCATCTGTGAAAAATTCTAAATTCTCCGTTGGGTTACGATGATATCCTGTTTCAAGGTCGTTTTGAACAATGTCTCTGGAGATCGAATTGCCCAATCTGTCCTTGCAGAAAAAATCGAGTAGAGAGGCAAAACGCGCAGGGTTATTTAGTTTTCGGTTTTTCTGTTATATTTTTCACATTTCCATATAAAGCATCTGTAGGTCCAAATCAACGCTGAATGCGCGTGTGGCATTCAGCCGGTAGAGGTTGCGAAACCCATAGGCGTCAATTTAAGAACATGTCTTTTATTGAAGGATTCATAATTCCAAATTTAGGCCATACACTTTCGCACCGCTGGTGCTTGGTTTCTTTTAGCACGTGTATTCTGGACATCTTCCGCACCGGAATCAACGCCAAGTGCGCTTTTTGGCATTTGGCGGGTGCTAATATGCGATTTGTCAAAGCCTCGGAGAGGCGAAAGGTGTATAGCAGCTGATGTCTGTGTTTACCAAGCCCCAGAGGGGCGAAAGGTGTATCAGATGCACAAATGCTACTCACTAAATTGACGCCTATGGGGACGTTTTAACTCTCCCCACAAAACTGCAGCTTTGCCTTTAGGACGCACACGCACAATTAGGGTGCCGTGCGCGGGGACAGTAGGACCGGATATAATGAAATTGTCTAATTGAAAACTTGCATGTCGGACCTGATCCGTAAAAATGATAATTCCGAGGCAATCAATTGTCGGTAGGTTAGGCTCGTCGAACTCAAGGATGAGTTTACCTTCACTCAACAACTGAAAATGTCCTTTTTCAAATTGAATCTCTATTTCATTTATATCAAATTCAATATCCGGTTGTTGATCTGGAAATTCTATGGGACCTAATATCCAATTATTAAAGAATTTATAGGTCCGCCTCGATACAAAACCATTATTATCGTATTGTCCAATGAATATTCCAACTTTTCCGTTATGAGTTTCAAGAACACTAACTTTCACACGAATTTGCTCAGCATTATAGTAAAATTCACAATTACCTTTACATTGGCGAGGTTAGGAAACCTCGCCAGCGCATGCGTGTGGGAATTGCTGTGTCGAAAACCTGTGAATTCAATTGAGGATTTATATCGAAATATAAGAGGCCCCATTGGCAGTTCAAACTGCCCTTTCAGATGTCCTTTTTCCACCTGCCAAGTAGTTCCAAATGTACCAAAATCTTTCCAAGCATCAAGGTTTCCATTGAAGTCTTCAATCCAAGTATCGGAATATCCACGCTGAACTGTAAAACATATCAGCACACAGAGGGATAGAATGATGAGAAATATCGGTCTCATTGGTCATCTCTTATTGCAACTATAGTGAAATTTGAAAATAAAGATACACATTTTCTGTAGGAGCGATCTCCGAATCGCGACGAACCTCACTGATAGGAGGGAATCGGAATTCCCTCCTACGTCTCAAAATGTCCGTTAATTCTAAAGTTTACTATAAACGCTGTAGTTCAAGGGTAACTTTACTTAAAAGCAGTAAAATTGGATATTGTAATAAACTGATTGATTTTCATAAACAGGGTCTCCAAATGTTTGTTGCTTCAGTTAACAAGTCTTAGAACACCACTATTCAATCTCAATCTTAGGAAGGATGGGCGGTACAGGACTTGAACCTGTGACCTCTTGCATGTCAAGCAAACGCTCTAGCCACCTGAGCTAACCGCCCATATAGGGGATGGAGGTGGCGGTCGGAATCGAACCGACGAATAGGAGTTTTGCAGACTCGTGCCTTACCACTTGGCTACGCCACCGAAATGTGCGTGCTTACAAAGCACGCCTACCAAAATATATTTGGTATAGAAGCGGGAGACGGGATTTGAACCCGCGACCTCCACCTTGGCAAGGTGGAGCTCTACCGCTGAGCTACTCCCGCATACGACGCTATTAAGATTAGTGTTAAATAATTGATACGTAATCTTAAAAGCGAATTAATTTTAACATATTATCATAAAAATGTCAAATTAATTCTTTTTATTGTCCCGAAAAAGCCACTTGACAAAAGTCAGAAAAAAATGATAGAATTTAATCCTAAAGATAAAGAGAGGATAGCAATATGGCATCACAAAAAGAATTAAAGTCAATGTTAGACACACCCATTGCGTTAGCACCGAACACATACTTGCACTTCTATAACGGAGGGAAACTCCGCGCTGAATTTATGGGTGAACCCGATCCGAAAGATGATTATTATTCAGAAGAATGGATTTTTTCTACAAATAGAGCGATTACACCCGGCAGAGAAAATCCGCCAGACAAAGGCTTTAGCCGAATTAAACTACCGAATAGAGAAGAAGCTTTACTAAAAGAATTGTTAGATGCATTTCCTGAAGAGACGCTCGGTAGTGCGCACGTCGCAAAATTTGGTACCGATTTAGGTGTGCTTCTTAAGATTTTTGATGTTGGTGAAGGGGCGCATATCCCTATCCACTGGCATCCGAATCCAGATTTTGCTAAGCAACACCTTAACTCACCTTTCGGGAAAAACGAAGCATGGATATTAATCGGCACACGTCCCGGTGCGAAGGCATGGATTGGTTGGAAAGAGGTGATTGAAAAAGCGGAATTCCGCCGCCTAATGGAAGCACAGGATATTGAAACGCTGCGAAGCCTGATGCATGTCGTTGAACCGAAGGTTGGAGAAGTATACTTCTTACGGACACCGATTGTACATTCACTCGGTACAGGGCTTTGTGTCCTTGAACCGCAGGAACCAACGGATTGGAACATCCTTGCTGAGTGGGAAGGATTTCCGTATGATAAAGAGGACGGACATCTCGGTCTCGGTTGGGATTTAGCAGTAGATGCAGCTGAATTTGATAAACTTGAACTTGACTATCTCAACAATTACATTCGACGCACACCGGAACTTGTGAGAGCTGAAGGTGATAATCGTGAAGACCGTATCGTGCCAGAAGAGGCATCACAATTCTTCGGATGTTCTCGTTTGACGGTGACTTCAACGCTTAGTATGCCAGCAGATAAAGGGTTTTATGCGCTCGTAACACTTGGTGGCGAGGGTGTTTTGCGTGGCGCTTTTGAAGATGTCCCGCTTAAACGCGGTAAATCTGTTTTTATACCACGATGCTTGTCCAGTTACGTCATTGTTAGCACTGGAGACACACCGATGGAGATAATCTGTTGCTATCCACCAAGCCTTTGAGAAAGTAGTAGGAACAGCACACCGCGCGACACAACAGTAGCTCGCAATGTTAGATTTTAAAGCTCCGAAACCAAACATGACCGCGATTAAGGTTGCTAACGTACTTGTGCCGTTTGCCAACCGATTGTTTTTGAAGGGGTTAACAATTGACATTGACGCAGAGTCGATTACCCAATTAAAATCGACTCATGGAAATCCTACGGTAATAGTGCCAAACCATGCGGCATCCGAGGATCCTGCCGTTGTTTTTTTGTTGTCAAAACGGTTATCTCAGCCATTTTACTATATGGCAGCTCGAGAAATCTTTGACAAGGGAAAACTTGGTGGAATCCGAAGTTTTGTAATGCAACGGTTGGGTGTATACTCAATTGTACGCGGCACAGCGGATAGAAACGCTTTTCGAACGACTCGCCAACTCTTATGTGAAGGTAAATGGCCACTCGTCATATTTGGAGAGGGAGAAATATCACACCAGAACGACACTGTCATGCGCTTTGAAAGGGGTGCTACACAACTCTGTTTTTGGGCTATGGACGACATAAAAAAGACAAATATTAACAAACCTCTCTATGTCGTACCAATCGGTATCAAATATCGTTATACACATGACATGTGGAATGTTATTGATACAGCGCTCACAGAATTGGAGCGGCATATTCTTCCATCCGATGCGCGCACACCTACAGAACGTTACCAACGACTGAGACGCATTGGCACTGCTATCTTGAAAACGCTTGCAGATGAATACCAATTCAAAGTGGAACTGACCGCATCTCTGAATGAGCAAATTCAGGGACTCAAGGAACAGATATTATCACACGCTGAAAAAATTATGGGTATCCATTCTGATAACGATGTTCTTACCCGCGTTCGTGCTTTGAGAAACCTTGTTGATGCTGAAGTCTATAGAGATGTTGATGAGATGACGGAATATGAACGTAAAATACATGAAGAACAACTTCAGAAATTCCAACAATTCTATCCAGATTTGAATCGGTTAGTTAATTTCATTGCGATTACGGATGGGTATGTCGCTGAAGAAAATTCTCCCGAACGTTATCTTGAAGTGATATTCAGGCTGGAAAAAGAGGTTTTTGGCACAGCAAAGATGCGGGGACCACGCGTCGCTTCAATCCGCGCTGGCAAACCGAAAAATCTTTTAGAGCATTACGATACCTATAAATCACAAAAGAAAGAGACAGTCGAACAGATTACGACTGAATTAGAGATAGAAGTTCAAAATTTGGTTAACGGATTATCATAAGAACAGAATTTATCTCATGAAAGAAAGTTAGAAAATGTCTAAAGTTTTTGGTGAATTAGAACCCTTCCTAACTTTAGACATTCCAGTTTTAGTACATTTCCTAAATTATTCCTATTAGGAGGAAAAACATGGCAAAAAAATTGTCAATTGGAAGTTGGGCTTACGCATTTGGACCTTATGAAGATAACCCCGTTCCGTTTGATGATGTCGTCAAACGGCTTGGAGAATTAGATTTTGATGGAATTGAAATCGGTGCATTTAAACCGCATATTGACATCAACGATTACCCGATGAAAAGCGACCGAGATGCTGTCAAAGGTTTGATTAGCTACTACGGATTGGAAGTTTCTGGATTAGCAGCAGATTTCTGGTCGCACCCTGGTCCTGCGACAGACGAGGCACAAGAAGACGATAAATACTACAAGCTATTCAAAGAAAATCTCCAACTTGCGCTTGATCTTGGATCGCCTTCAATACGCGTAGACACTGTTACCGATGCTGAAACTGATCCAGGGGTTGAACGGGAGGAAGCATGGGATCGGATTGTTTCCCTTTGGAGACGCTGCGCTCAAGTCGCAGAAGACCACGGCGTGCTAATGCTTTGGGAATTTGAACCCGGATTCATGTTCAATAAACCCAGTGACATTATTAATTTACCAAAGGCTGTGGATCACCCGAATTTCAAGGTGATGTTTGATACATGCCACGCACAGATGTGTGCAACTGTTGGTTCACGACAGGTTGGTGAAAAGGAGACACTTGGCGATAATGGGGTCATTGAACTTGCTCGGCAACTCAAAGGTGAAATCGGTCATTTCCATCTCATTGACTCCGACAATTCGCTTCACGATGACCATACCAGCACACACGCGCCCTTCGGAGATGGTGTGTTAGATTTTGACGCAATTATCCCTGTTATTATGGATGAAACTGGATATGATGGCGAGTGGTTTTCAATTGATCTCTGTTTCTGGCCAAACGCATGGGAAGTCACAGAAGACGCTAAAAAATTCCTTACCCCCTATTTAGAACGGTATTAAGAATTTTCCAGAGCAGAAATGGCGCGGTTTCAAACCGCGCCTACTAAAATTAGGGCAACCCAGTGAAAAAAGGAAAAAAGCCGAAAAAACGGAAGCGAGGTGCGGCATCTCGCGCACGGATAAGAAAGAAGCTCACACGGGAACGCGACAATCAAATTCTTTGGCAGGAACGAGAACGTAGACTGCATCGACTCAAGGAACTTGAAGAAGAAACTCGAGAATGCTATGAAAGTGTTCTTGAACGGTACCCGCTGTCAAACGCAGATCGGAATGAGTTGGAGTGGGAATGGAAACTCGGCTTGAAAGTCATTTTTGAGTATGAAGATGCAACTCCAGAAGAACTTTCTTACCTTGATATTCTAACCTATGACTCGGAACCTGTTAGCGAACTTATAGAAGAAATTGGAAGCTCAGAGGCATATTGGAGAGCCAGTTTTGAATTGGCAAATGCACTTGGACTGGCATTCGTTACAATTGACGATGCAGGAAATATCAATGGAGAAAGAATCGGCTATTAGAGATAATTCAAATGAACATTGACTGATCCGATTTAGCAATACTCTACGACTCATACTCGGATATCAATTACAAGTGCCTACGCGTAGTATTCTCCCAGTTCCTTCTTGACGAGGCAAAATGGTCAACCTCCGTTCATTAGATCCTTTAATTGAACTCGCTTTTGCAGAGGACATAGGTATCGGTGATATTACCACAGAGGCAACAGTGCCGCCTTCTCAGAAAACCATTGGCACACTCCAGGCGAAAAGCGATGGTGTTGTTGCAGGTCTACCTATCGCTGAACGCACCTTTAAGAAACTGGATTCCGGACTCACCTTCCGTGCTTTGGTCAGCGATGGAGACGCAATTACTGCTGGCACTCCTATTGCTAAGATTCAGGGTAGCGCGAAAACAATTCTCATCGGCGAACGCACTGCTCTTAACTTTCTTCAACGACTGTCCGGCGTAGCCACACTCACCTCACAATTTGTCAAAGCAGTCGCAGGCTACGATGTAAAAATAGTTGATACACGGAAGACTACCCCGGGTTGGCGTGCGCTTGAAAAATATGCAGTACGTGTCGGTGGTGGACATAACCATCGCTTTGGACTTTACGATGGTGTGCTAATCAAGGATAACCACATTGTAGCATCTGGAGGGATACGTAACGCCGTTCAACGCGCGAGGTTGGCTGCGCCACATACCGCAAAAATTGAGGTTGAGGTCGAAACGATTGAACAGGTTAATGAAGCACTTGAAGCAGGAGCAGACATCCTACTCCTTGACAACATGTCTACTGAGATGATGCAGCAGGTTGTTCAACAAGTTGGAAACCGTGCAGTTACAGAAGCTTCAGGTGGAATAACGCTGGAACATGTGCGTGCAGTAGCAGCTACAGGTGTTGAGCTCATCTCTGTCGGTGCTTTGACACATTCAGCAATGCCGATGGATATAAGTCTAAGTTTAACACTTGTTGATGAGTAGGATGAGGAAATAGATAGTAATGCAGACCCCAATGAGCCGCGAAAATATGATTCGCGGTGTTATGCTTTTTACCTTATTTACGCTGGTTGGGTTATTCCTTAGTTTTGTATGGAGTGGTACACAAGATATTAAAAGCGGCGCAGAAGATTTAAAACAGGTCTTTCTGCAGATGCGATATAAATTTCTCATCGGCACGTGCGTGTGTATGTTCGTTGATTGGTTGTGCGCAGGACTCCGATTCCACATTTTCGTGCGGATAGTCACGCCAACAATTAGAGTCCGCGATAGTTTTAGGGCACTTTTAGCAACACTCTGTGTTTCGGCCATCACACCGTTCCAGACAGGAGGGGTAGGGCATCTCTATATTTACGCTCGATCAGGTGTTCCACTATCAGGTGCCATCACAGCTGGTATCGTTGCCTTTCTTTCTACCTTGGTGATCCTTATCCTTTCCGCAGGTGGTATCTTGTTGTTAGATCCGAGTTCTCTACCGGAAGAGACAACGTTGATAAGCCTATTGGGTTTTGTAATATTTGGCTTGGTATTCACAACATTTTTACTGCTGCTATTCAAGCCGGCAATTGTTCTGCGGATTTTTAATTGGTTTTGCAATGTTGTGGGACAAAGGTTTAAACCTGTTGCTCCTTTTTTAAAACGGGCGACGTCAAAAGTTGAGCAACTCATCACCGAACACAAAACTTTTGCTACAACGCTTTTACGCCACCATAAATTGACTTGTGTGCTTAGTCTGGTTCTCACTTGTGGATTCTTTAGCGCTCGAATTGTTGGCAGCTACTTCATAGTAAAAGCACTTAACGGAAATGTTTCCCTATGGGACCTCGGTGTTGTTGGAATGCTGCTCAACTTTGTCGTACTGTTTATGCCAACGCCTGGGGCAAGTGGATTTGCAGAAGGCACAACAAGTCTATTAATGAGAAATCTTATATCTGGAAAATCAATTACACCATTTGTTCTACTGACGCGATTTTTTACTGTTTATTGTGCTGTCGTTATTGGCGGTATTATAATCGGTTTGCAATTGGCAAAGGATTTAGAAAGAAATAAAAAGGGCATGGTAGAAAACGCTATGCCACAGGTACAAGTTCGCCCCATTGGCGAGCTTAAGAATAAAAAGGGACATAACTAATACCAAATTACCCAAAATCGTAGGGGCGGGTCTCTGTGCCCGCCCGTGTTCTCAGCAGTGAAAACAATACAAAACT
>JAGWBU010000141.1 GCA_021295735.1 Candidatus Poribacteria bacterium
AGGGAATGCCAAAAGGCATTCCCTGGAGACCTACCCCTACAATAGGAGTGGTGCGGATTTCTACAAAAACTTTACACACCCGAATTTGACGATTAATTTGCAATCGTCAAGATTTTGTAGTATAATATAAACACTTATTTTTAAGAGATATTTGAGTATCGGGGCGTAGCGCAGCCCGGCTAGCGCGTCTGCTTTGGGAGCAGAAGGTCGGAGGTTCGAATCCTCTCGCCCCGATTTTACATGCGCCTATAGCTCAATTGGATAGAGCAACGGACTTCTAATCCGTAGGTTGCAGGTTCGATTCCTGCTAGGCGTGTATTGAACACGGTGGATGTAGCTCAGGGGTAGAGCGCCTGACTGTGGATCAGGAGGCCGTGGGTTCAATCCCCATCATCCACCTTTAAACATGCGTCCGTAGTTCAATGGATAGAGCAATAGCCTTCGGAGCTATAAGTTGGGGGTTCGAATCCCTCCGGGCGCGTGCGCCGTTAGCTCAATTGGCAGAGCATCTGACTCTTAATCAGAGGGTTGAAGGTTCGATTCCTTCACGGCGCATCAGTTCTAAAAAATGGAACGGATGCCAGAATTAAGTGCTCAATTCAGAGCATACAACGTTAAGAGTCAGAAATTGGGAAGTGCAATCCCTTTATAACATTTCTGTCAAAAAAGGGCGGGTGCTGGAATTGGTAGACAGGATAGACTTAGGATCTATTGGGGTTACGCCTCGTGAGGGTTCAAGTCCCTCCTAAAATCCGTAACATGAGATGTCCTTACCTCACCACTATTAAAAAATAAGGCTTGAGGTAAGAGTAAGTACAACACGCACCTTTTGTTCGTTGATAAGGGAGATTCTAACTTGAGAGTTGAAGTTGAAACGCAGGATAGTACGCAAGTCAAATTAGAGATTGAGATCCCTGCTGAAGAAGTAGACGAAGCATTAGAAGAAGCTTACAAAGCGTTGCGTGCCTATGTATCGCTGCCAGGTTTCAGAAAAGGACGAGTGCCTTTAGCGATACTCAAGTCTCGATTCCCAGAACACATCAATACCGAAGTTGTAAGACAACTTGTTTTCCCTGCTTATGAAGATGCGTTGTATACTAAACAACTTGTACCCCTCGCGCAACCAACTTTTGACCCGCCTTTGGAGCAGCTAAAAGTCACCGAAAATCAACCTTTCGTTTTCACTGCCACCGTTAATGTAAAACCGACTTTTGAAATTCCGATTTACGAAGAAATCGAGACAGACAAAACACCGATCAATGTCCCGCGTGAAGATGTTGACGCTCATATCAAACGATTGCAATCGCAGTCGGCTACTTTTGAACCAATTGAAGAAGATCGCCCCGTTCAAGCATCAGATTGTGTGCGGATAGATTGGACATGTGCCTTAGACGGCGAGGAACTTGAAAGTGAATCTGCACAGGATATTGATATTGATTTAACATCGGAAGACCTTCATGCTGATCTTGTAGCTGGACTTATTGGAATGCTGATCGGTGAAGCAAAGCCGATTGAAGTTAACTTTGATACAACACACAGAGTACCCGTACTTGCCGGAAAACAGGCAACATACAATGTAACGCTCCATGCCATCACACTAAAACACCTACCAGAACTTGATGATGAGTTTGCAAAAGACCTCGGTTATGAAACCTATAACCAGCTGCACGGTGTTATCTGGAACAATCTTGTTGAAGAAGAACGCATTTTACAGATTGATAAGCAAAAAACAGAAATACTTGAGCAGCTTATTGAAAAGACGAACATAACAATTCCCGATGCACTGGTTGATCAATATGTACAACAAGCTTTACAAAATGTACATAAGCAGTTAAACGCGCAACAACAAACTCCTGAAGAAGCAGGGGTTAATTTAGAAACCTTACCTGAGGAATTGAGGCGGGATGTAATTCAGCAGACAAAACAGAATTGGATTTTTGATGAGATAGCCGAAAACGAAGGTATTTACGTGAGTGACGATGAATTGGAATGGGAGATTCGCCGAGCTGCGGAACAACAGAATCGGGACGCTCAAAAATATGCCGACTTGTTGAAGGCAAGTAATCGCTTGGAGGACTTCAGGGTGCAACTACAGCATGAGAAAATCTACCAGTTTCTAATTCAGGAAGCATCAGCTAAAAAGTCTTTGATTATTACTGGATAGTTCCAAATTAAATGAGTTGTTAGCAAATATTCGTTTTATAACAAGCATTCTTCATCACCTCATATCACGAAATAATAAGATTGTGAACTAATTCATAAGATTTGAATATAACACAAAATAAACATACATCGTTCCTACGGACACTAAAATGAATCTTGTCCCTTTTGTTGTTGAACAAACAAACCGAGGCGAAAGGTCCTACGATATCTATTCTCGGTTACTTGAAGACCGAATTATCATGATCGGGTCTGCGATTGAAGACGATACTGTAGCGAATCTGGTTACCGCGCAGATGCTTTTCCTTGAAGGTAAAGACCCAGATGCGGATATTATCCTTTACCTGAATACACCGGGAGGTTCAGTCTCAGCAGGTTTGGCAATTTACGACACAATGCAATATATAAAAGCAGATGTTCAAACTTGGTGTTTAGGACGGGCCTATAGCATGGGAGCTGTCCTACTGGCAGCTGGCACTCCTGGCAAACGATATGCACTGCCACATGCCAAGGCACTTATCCATCAACCTATGGCGGGCGGTATTAGTGGACAAGCAACGGATATCAGCATCCACGCCAACGAAATTTTGCGAGAACGGGAACGCCTTTACTCTATTTTAGCACAGCACACGGGACAAAGTTTAAAAAAAATCGAAACAGATGCTGACCGAGATTTTTATATGACTGCCCAAGAAGCGCTTGAATATGGCATCGTTGATACAGTTGTTGCCCATCGCCAGTAGAAAAAAATTTAAGGTACGCCTTTTATAAGTCGGAGGGAAGAATGTCAGAATCCATTGACGGTAGAGTATATTGCTCATTCTGCAATAGAGAAAGCAGCCAAGTGAACCGACTCCTTCAGGGAGCCGAGGCGTATATCTGCGACGTGTGCGTTGATTATTGTAATAGAAAACTCGCCCAAATAAATCATGCCGATCTACCGGAACCGCCCCCCGATGTTGAAGAGCCCAACGAGGAAGATATTCAGCCGCCAGTGTTACTCCTTGAACCGTCTGAGATTAAAGCGAAGCTTGATGAATACGTTATCGGACAAGAACACGCAAAAAAAACCCTTTCTGTCGCTGTTTACACACACTATAAACGCCTGCAACATGATAACACTAACGATGTTGAATTAGATAAAAGTAACATTCTTTTGATAGGTCCCACCGGAACAGGAAAAACGCTGCTCGCACAAACTCTCGCAAAAGTATTAAATGTTCCATTTGCCATCGCCGATGCAACTACCGTCACGGAAGCTGGTTATGTCGGTGAAGACGTAGAAAACATTATCCTCAAACTTGTTCAGGCAGCAGACGGGAACATCAAACGTGCACAAACCGGTATCATCTACATAGACGAAATAGACAAAATTACCCGTAAATCCGAAAATCCATCTATTACTCGTGATGTTTCTGGTGAAGGGGTGCAGCAAGCACTTCTTAAAATATTAGAAGGTACCATCGCTAACGTTCCACCCCGTGGGGGACGAAAACATCCACACCAAGAAATGTTAGAAGTTGATACTAAAAATGTCCTCTTTATCTGTGGCGGAACCTTTATCGGGTTAGAAAACCTTATCAAAAATAGATTGGGAAAACAGAGTATTGGCTTCGGTTCAGAAATTCAATCCAAACAGAAACAGAAGATTCACGAAATTCTGGAGCATGCTACCGCAAAAGATTTGATCAAGTATGGATTTATCCCTGAACTAATTGGTCGGTTACCTGTCGTTGCAAACCTCCATGAATTAGATGAATCCGCCCTGATTAGAATTCTTACTGAACCGAAAAACGCGCTTGTCAAACAATATCGGCAACTTTTAGCATACGAAGGTGTGCAATTTGATGTAACCGATGACGCGCTCTCTGCTATCGCACATCAGGTTATTGAACGCGAAACAGGAGCCCGTGGCTTACGAGCTGTTATGGAAAAGATTATGCTGGAAACCATGTATCAGATACCCTCACTTACTAAAGTTCATACATGTCAAATTACCGAAGATAGTGTTTTAGGCAAGAGTCCCCCTGAATTAATTAACACCGCGTCTGAAGCCCTCAAAACTGCGTAAAGGAGCAAACCATGAGCCAAGAAACTGAAAGACCTGTAAGCGATTCCGCTATCTTGTTACCAGTTATCGCTTTGCCGCCTAATTTTGAGACCTTTTTTCCAAAAACCAAAGCTGTTGTTGACCAAAGACTAATGGATTGGACACCGCTGACCATCGCACGCAAAATGGGTGTCCATGCCGCACGCGAGGCACTCAACACAAATTGGAAGGTCTTGCTCCTTCATCAAAAAAGTGAACTTGAGGAAGACGCAGAACCCGAACCCAAAGACCTTCATACCGTTGGGATTGTAGCGAAAATTGTCGAACCCTACGATCCCGAAGATGGGACACTTCGTATTGCTATAGAGACATCTGACCGCGCAATAGTCGCACGCTGCACACAAGTTGACGGTTACTTACAAGCTGCAGTAAAAATCGTTTCTGAACTTACCGGGGTAGCAGATGCTGCTGCAGCACTCATAAAAGAGGCGAAAAGCGCTTTTCGAGGGTATGCCAAGGCACATCCAAAACGCATCCTTCCCGATGCAGAAAGGCACATACGCGCCTTAGTAGAACCGGGTATCCTTGCTGATAACATAGCGCGTTTTGCCGACCTGCCTGCACTGAAACGCCAAGAAATACTTGAAGAACTTAATCCTATCAAACGGCTCAATTTTGTCATCGCACTCCTTGAAGCTGACATGGACCTGCTTGACCTGAAAGAAGAAATTCACAACGAAGTTCGCGAATCTGTTCAAAAAACCCATCGTGAATTCTACCTTCAAGAGCAGATGAAAGCTATTCAGCGCGAACTCGGTCGCGGGGATGAAATTGATGAAATTGATGATTTACGCGAGCAAGTCAAAAATGCTGGAATGACTGAAGAAGCCGAAAAGAAGGCACTCAAGGAAATTGACCGTCTTGCACAAATACCGCCTATGTCCGCGGAATCTGGGGTTATTCGCAACTATGTCGATTGGCTCCTTGCTGTCCCTTGGAAAGAGCGCACCGAAAATTCCATTGAGATTGATCAAGCAGAAAATATCCTCAATGAAGACCATTACGGGTTAGATAAACCCAAATCAAATGTCTTAGAATACCTTGCTGTCCTGAAATTGGTTGAACAGCTAAAAGGACCTATCCTCTGTTTAGTCGGTCCCCCAGGTGTTGGTAAGACATCATTAGGTAAATCTATAGCACGCGCAACCGGTAGAAAATTTGTCCGAATGTCCCTTGGCGGCGTACGCGATGAGGCTGAAATTCGCGGCCATCGCCGAACCTATATCGGCGCTATCCCAGGACGTATTATTCAAGGATTACGTGACGTGAAAGTGAAGAATCCGCTCTTCCTGCTTGATGAAATTGATAAACTGAGTTCGGATTGGCGCGGTGATCCTGCATCGGCACTCCTTGAAGTTCTTGACCCGGAACAGAATGAAACTTTCCGAGACCATTACTTAGATGTTGAATTTGACCTTTCGGATGTCATGTTTGTTACTACAGCCAATACGCGTATCACAATCCCAGCCGCGCTTGAGGACCGAATGGAAGTCATAGAACTACCCGGATACACCGATTTTGAAAAACATAAAATAGCGACCTTTCACCCAAACGGACTCATTCCAAAGCAGTTGAAAAGCCACGGCTTAAAGGAAGAAAATATCACGTTTGCGGATTCTGCCATTTTTGACATAGTCCACAAATACACCCGTGAAGCAGGCGTGCGAAATCTGGAACGCAATATTACCAGCGTTTGCCGGAAAATTGCCAAGCAGATCGTTACTGATGATACGCCGGATCTGAAAGCTAAGGTTACCGCTCTCAATTTAAGTGACTATCTCGGACCGCCAAAGTGGACTCGAACCAAAGCACAAGAGCATGATGAAGTCGGTGTTTCAACAGGAATGGTTTGGACACAGGTCGGTGGCGATATTGTCTCTGTAGAAGCAACCCTCATGCCGGGTGAAGGAAAGTTGGATATGACAGGACAACTCCAAGAGGTCATGCGGGAATCCGTCCAAACAGCCGTAGCATATCTCCGATCGCGAGCCAAGCATTTTGACATCTCTAAAGAGACTTTTGAAAAACATGATATCCATATCCATATTCCTGAAGGCGCAGTCCCCAAAGACGGGCCCTCAGCTGGAATCACTGTCGCAACAGCAATTCTTAGTGCCATAACAGGGAAAAAGGTACGCAAAGATGTCGCAATGACTGGTGAAATTACCCTCCGTGGACATGTTCTTCCGATTGGTGGGCTTAAAGAGAAATCACTCGCAGCGTATAGAAACGGAATTGTTGACATCATCATGCCTGAGGAAAATGAGAAAGACCTCGCAGATGTCCCAAACGAAATTCGAGAAAACATCCGATGGCATCAGGTTAACGACATCACGCAGGTTTTGGAATTAGCACTAATAAAAGAAACTGAAGACGATTCTGAAAGCGAACATGATGGAATTGCACCTGCTGCAGACGATGCAGTGTTACAGAATCCAGACGCAATTGGACAAACTGGAAACTGAAAACGCGTGCAAAAGGATTAATTTGGATAACACGGGAAGATGCGAGTAGACAAATTTTTACAAATTTCACGACTCGTCAAGCGCCGGACAACTGCGAATACACTGTGTAGACGCGGCAATGTTTTAGTCAATATGAACCCAGCAAAAGCTGGTAAAGCACTCAGTGTCGGTGATCGCATTACAATAATTTCAGACCCGCTCCCCACAGAGAAGGCAAAGGAATTAACTTACGAGGTTCTTGAAATACCGACAGGTAATGTCCCTAAAACCCGTGCGGCAACACTGTATCGTCTTGTCGAATGTCCAAATAATATGAAAAATTTACTATAAATCCTGAAAAATTCTGCAAATATTTGAAAAAAATTTGACATTTATCGAAATTCGTGTTATACCATTGCTGTGAGTGGCGTAAATCTGAATGAAAAACTACGTTACCGCGTATTCTGTTTTTTCATAATTTGGGATCTAACAATGAAAAACCGAGAAATCAAGTATTATCCTACAACTTTACAATGGATACTTGGTGGCATTGTGTGCCTACTCCTTGTAGCAGGACTGTGTTATCTATGGTATAACCACAGTATAGCACCTTACAAGCAAGAGGTAGCTGATACCGCAGAAATAGTACGTCAATGGAAAAAAAACCAGAAGGCGGATCCCAAGAATGTGGTGGAAGATAAAACCAACACATCTGCGGAAAATATAACGCAAACCTTAGAGAAACCTATAACACAGACGGATCCTGGGTTGGTGACGAAGGACACCGACTCCAGCGAACCCGAAGACGTTCTTTTGGAAACACCATTACCGGAAAATACGGATGCAGCAACTGTTTCACCTTACGGTTTTGGCCCGTATCCGAAAATACCGGAAGGGTATCCACTTCGTCCCTCCTGGACCAGACTAGAGGTGCTTCAGGAAAAGTTTGGTGATGATTTCTGTAAAAGAATGGAACTCATGGGTCGTGTTCTCATAAAACTTTACAACCAAGGGGATACAAGCTTCACTGCAGGAATTTTTAACAATGGACTTATTCTACCCATTTATCCCAATGTCGCGTATGTTCACCAGGAAGCAGAATTCGCTCAGATTCCAGTAGGATACTTGCTGGAAGTAATGTTTCGAAGGCAGACAAGGAGCAAATCCGGAATGGCAAAATACCTCCCGGTATTGAGATACGTAGTTTTTCTGATGGGATTGATCCTTTTACATTTCTAGACTTACCAATAACTAATGACTAAAATTTAGGAGGAATACAATATGCAAAAATGCAATTTAGGACTCAAATGGGTTCCACTCATGGTTTGTTTCTCTTTCATATCATTTTGTGTGATGATAGTCCCTAAAATCGGTATAATACCACATTAACTTGATTCATATTTATGGAGCAGTTAGGAAAACGTACCTTATGCGTCAATTTAAGGATATA
>JAGWBU010000142.1 GCA_021295735.1 Candidatus Poribacteria bacterium
ATTAATTTTTTAATTCGGTAATTTCTTGTTAGGTATATTCTGAATATGTCAAACGCTCTTCAGTCCCGACAAATGCCATACGGGGAATGTCAAAAGGCATTCATACCGTTGATTTCTTGATTTGGCGCATTTGGCGTTGATTTGGTAGGGACGGAATGTTTATAGCAAGAGGTGTTATCTCTTCTCTTAGTCCCGTAGGGACGATATATCCTTGCAGCACATGGCAACAAACATATCGTCCCTACGGGACTAAGGAAAATACCGAATTTATTTTTTAATCTTCATAAAGTTTGTGCTACATAGGTAGCAACTTAGGTTATTTTAATACAATTTTCACGTAGTGTTTTTCACTGTACATCTATATTTGTAACAAATACTCCGTTGGCATCGTTTATGCAAGACAATAGATAACAACGTTAAAAACTCGATACATACGTTCCGGACAATATTAATCTTAAGGAGAAAAATGCAAAAGTTAATAATCAACGGCGGTACCAGGCTTGAAGGTAAAATTCAGATAAACGGTTCAAAAAATGCTGTTCTTCCTATTGCAGTCGCTGCAGCAATTCTCGGTGACAGTGTCAGCGTACTTCACAATGTTCCAAACCTTACAGATGTAAAAACGCTGAGTGCAGTTCTGGAAGGTCTGGGTGCTTCAATCACAAGAAAAAACGGCTCTCTCTATATTGAGCCGATAAACCGTATGGAATACGAAGCGCCTTACGATCTGGTGCGACAGATGCGTGCATCTATATATGTTTTGGGGCCGCTTGTTGCGAAGTTAGGACGCGCAAAAGTTTCTTTTCCCGGGGGATGTGCTATCGGTCCGCGGCCGGTTGATTTACACATCAAAGGTTTAGAGCATTTAGGCGCAGAAGTAGAGGTAAAAAAAGGTTATATTTACGCACAAGCGGAACGTTTAGTTGGTGCCGAAATGGATTTATTAGGACAGCACGGTCCAAGTGTCGGCGCGACAGCAAACGTGATGATGGCGGCTACATTAGCCGAAGAAACAACCGTTATACGAGGCGCCGCATGTGAACCCCATATAAGTGATCTTGCCCGATTCCTCAATGCAATGGGTGCTGATATAGAAGGTATTGGCACTTCTACCTTGACAATTCACGGTGTCAAACAATTACACGGCACAGAACATACGGTTATTTCAGACGATATTGAAGCGGGGACTTTTATGGTTGCAAGTGCGGTCACTAACGGTGATGTTTACGTTGAAGGTGTTACTGCTGAACAAATCCATGCTGTTTCAGAGAAACTAACAGAAGCAGGTGTGCAATTAGATTGGGATGATACAGGTGTCCGAGTCACAACACCAGGTCAACTCAAACCGATAGATGTCACGACTGCCCCATTCCCAGGATTTCCCACAGACATGCAGGCGCAAATAATGGGACTGCTTACGCTTGCGTCGGGTACAAGTACTATCACCGAAAATGTTCATACTGACCGCTTCATACACGCTGCAGAATTGAATCGAATGGGCGCGGACATAAGGCTTGAGGGTCGTAAGGCGATAATAAACGGTGTTTCGTTTCTCAGTGGTGCACCAGTGATGGCTTCCGATCTTCGCGCTGGTGCCGTGCTTGTTGTCGCAGGAATGGCTGCTGCAGGTGAAACCACTGTTTCGCGTATCTATCATATTGACAGAGGTTACGAAGCAATTGAGAAAAAACTCAATAGTATCGGTGCTGATATTCGTAGAGTCAACGACGGTGAATAGGAAGGTTTCTAAGTATAATTGTAAGGTAATACCATGTTGCGAATTATTGATATACAAACTCCAGAAAGTGAATCCTTTATTGCGAAACTGAACGAGCGTGGTAGGTTAATGGATGAAACCATTTTAAAAACTGTGCGCCGTACGTTAAACGATGTGCAAACCGAGGGCGATAAAGCTGTCGTCCGGTATACGCGCAAACTTGATGCACCACGAATTTCTGTAAAGGGACTGAAAGTTCAACAAAGCGAATTTAAACAAGCTTATGCTGAAGTAACCCCTGACTTTATTGAGGCAATTGTACACGCAAAGAAGAACATAGAAAGTTTCCATCAAAAGCAGATGCGAACTTCTTGGTTTTCTACTGAGGCAGACGGTGTCCTGTTAGGACACATAATTCGTCCATTAAAACGCGTTGGTGTTTGTGTGCCTTCTGTCAGCCAACTTCTGGTTTCTTCACTGCTGATGAGCGTAATACCAGCAATTGTTGCCGGCGTTGAAGAAATTGCGGTTTGCATGGGACCAATGCGCAATAGACAGATCAACCCACACATGCTGGTTGCAGCCGTTGAATGTGGAATTAAAGAAATCTACAAATGTGGTGGTGCACAAGCAGTTGCTGCTATGGCTTATGGCACGGAGACCATCGCCCCTGTTGATAAAGTTGTTGGTCCTGGAAACCTATATGTCCAACTCGCTAAAAAAGAGGTCTACGGGCATGTTGATATTGATAAATTAGCGGGACCGAGCGAAATCCTTGTCATTGCAGATAGCACCGCAGACCCTGATTTTGTGGCTGCTGATCTCATTTCACAAGCTGAACACAGTCCAGAATGTTCTGCAATTCTTGTAACACCATCACGTGGATTTGCTGAACAGGTTAAGGCGGCAGTTGAAGTCCAAGCGCAGACCCTCCCTCGACAATATGAACTTGTAAAGGCATTTGAAAATTATGGTGCTGCGTTTGTTGTCAAAGGTTTAACGGAAGCGATTGCCTTCGCAAACCAGATTGCTCCCGAACACGTTGAACTACACGTTGAAAACCCGCTTGATTGGATCGGAGAAATACGGAATGCGGGTGCTATCCTCGTCGGACCTTATTCTCCTGAAGCTGTAGCGGATTATATTGCTGGACCAAGCCACATTCTTCCGACAGGCACCGCAGCACGCTACGCCTCCCCATTGAGCGTTCACGATTTTCTTAAAAAGACAAGTCTTATTTCTTACACCAAAACTGCATTAGAGAAAGTTACACCAGATGTTGTCAAACTTGCAGAAGTAGAAGGTTTGGAAGGGCATGCTGCAGCGATGAAAATCCGGTTTGAAGATGACGATTAGCCTAACACATACTACCTTACCTTGTAGAAGGGCTTTGTAAACCTGGTTGTTTCATACAAAACCATGACTGTCAATTTATGAACAAAATTACTGGATTATCTCCTGTCTCCACATTTTCAATCGTTGGATATGATCCAAGCAATGGCGATTTAGGTATTGCTGTCCAATCAAAGTTTTTCGCTGTCGGAGCAGTTGTGCCGTGGGCAGAGGCTGGTGTTGGTGCGATTGCTACACAATCTTGGGCAAACACAACTTACGGACCCAGAGGATTAGAGCTCCTCAAGATTGGACTTACCGCAAAACAGACCTTAGACCATCTCATCAAAGATGATTCAGGTAAAAAAACACGACAGGTCGGCATCGTGGATGCGAACGGTGACGTTGCAAACTATACAGGCGAAGAATGCCACAATTGGGCAGGCGCTACTTCGGAAAAAAATTATACTGCACAAGGCAACATCCTTGCGGGAGAAGATGTTGTTATGGCGATGGGAACAGCGTTTGAAGAAACAGAAGGCGAATTGGCAAATAAATTGATGGCGGCACTCTTTGCTGGACAAGAAAAAGGCGGCGACAAACGCGGACAGCAGTCTGCTGCATTACTCGTTGTGCGGAAAAATGGCGGTTATGGCGGGTTTAACGACCGTTATATCGACTTACGTGTTGACGATGCTGAGAAACCGATCGAAGAACTCCAGCGACTCTTAGAAATACATAAAAAATTCTATCCTCGATAATTGATTCCTTTCTTCTTGTAAGTGCGACATCCCGAACGCGATTTCCGACAAAATGGTTAAAACCGATTATATTTTGACTTTTTTCTCAAAATATGCTACCATTTTCCAACCACCTACAGTTTAACTGCGTTTCCACATACTATCCTATCAGAATTTCTGCAAGAGTTTCACCTTTAGAACAAATTTAGAGGTATATGATGCTAAAACAGAAACGGATCATAGCAATTGTCTTGGCCTATTGCTTGTTACTTTGTGCCTTTTTCGTTTCAAGATATGTGCTTGATTTTTCGAAATCGTTAACAAACCGTTTTCAAACAGGGGTCCCGTTAGCGAGTTACCAACAGTTTCACGTCATCGCCCATGATTTAGATGAGATGGGCGACCTCAACGCTGAATGTAAAGCACAATTAGGAGGTGGAGTGCGGTTAGCCGATTGGAACGATATAGTAGCATTCTACGAAGCAGGCGGTTCATTAGATGACTTCATTTTAGCTCTCAATATCTCTCTTAGGAACCCAATGTTTAATCTAATTGATAGACTTGGTGAACCTACTAATGCCCGTGATCCGTCTGTTAAAGATGATCAAGCGTGGAAACCAGACCCACTTGGGTACGAATATCGCGTTTCAAAAGATGGAAATCTAAGATGGCAAGGGAGACGACACTATTTCGTTGAGCGGCACGACCACTTTAAACGCCCTGATTTCTTAGACCACGATAACCTAAATAATCATCAATTGACGCTGGGTTCATGGTTCGGTAAAGGAGGTTATGCACTCTGCTACGGTAAGCCTACAAAGACTCCCATTTTTATAAACAAAGTTTTAAAGTTGATTACACCGATTGTTGCTATCTTATTCGTCGGTTGTTTATTACTCAGTTCCGTTCTTGCCGTAATGCACATACTCAATATGCGACTGGTTAGTCGGTAGCAGTATTACCGGGTTCAAGTATACTATAGAATGTAGTATGAGTAGTTGCTTTATCTTCCTTCACTGTGATGTGTCTAACTCTACTTTTGCCTCTAAAACAAGTGGGGGGCGTTTGAATAAACCGCGAATCTTATTGGCTGCTATAAAGACCGTACGTGAACGAATAATTCGGCGTGCCAACCGTTTTTTTCCCGGAAAATCGCTGATAATTAATCCAGATAGGATTGTCAATAATCCTTGCCCCGGTATTCCAGGGACTGCCATGAGTGCGCCCACAATGATAAGCACACCGCCCACCAGATTTTTTAACAAGGAGACAAAAATACGTAAGATCGGGTTTTTGATGTGCTGTCCTTGTTTCGTTTCAGTAAAATAGTCTGAAGGCAAAAACGTAATCAATACAGCACAACCAACGATACTTAAAACTAAACTTGTCCCTGAGAAGATGCCCACAAATAACCAATGTTCTGCTATTAGCTGTAAGAGAGCAACACACCACCCGCTAATTACCTGCCAACAAATTTTTAACGCATCAATCAACCACAAGAGATTCTTCTCCTAACACCCTATCGGCGCGCGACAGCACCACCATCAACCGTCATAATATCTCCACTAATATAGGCGGCATCATCAGAAGCAAGAAACAACACTGCTCCAATATAGTCCCAGACTGTCGCACCGCGGTCAAGCGGTGCATCAGGTGAAGCTGGTAATAATTCAGGAAGGTTATCATCGGCAGGAAGATTTTGTGGCGCATTCATACCTGTCGGAGCACCACCGCCAGGGGCAACAGCATTCACAGTGATGCCGTGTGGACGGAGTTCCAGTGCAAGACTACGGGTTAGTCGATTGACTGCTGCTTTGCTTACACAGTAACTCAAAACTCCAGCATGCGACTCCTCTGCATATATAGACGAATTATTTATAATCCGTCCCCGTATCTCCTGTGCTACCATGACCTTTGCAACCACCTGTGCACACAACAGGCACCCTTTAACGTTTACTGCCATCACCCTATCAAACCCCTCTGGTGTTAATTCAAAAAGCGTTTGACGATTGATAATTCCAGCGTTGTTAAAGAGAATATCAATTCGTTTGAATGTGTCTACCGCTATATCTACAGCTGCCTGAACCTTTACAGGATCAGTGACATCTAACTGCACAGCAATCGCATTTCCACCTTCAACTCGAATTTCTGCGGCAACAGCATCGGCATTTCTGCCACCTGCGACAACTACAGATGCACCTTCTCGCGCGAATGCTAAACACGCAGCGCGTCCAATACCCAACGGACCTCCACCACCTGTTACAAACGCAACCCGATCTTTAAAACGCATCTGCTTCCTCTTTCAAAATCGTCTTCTATAATTTATTATAGCACAATATGCGATAGATATGAAATGAAATTGTAAGGAAGTTTAATGTATGGATGTACGGGATAAATTTCTTGTAGAAGGGTTGTAAAGCCGATTTCCGTTCAAACGAGTGGATGGGAGGAGAGACCTACTCACAAGATGGTGGGGACAGTTAGGGAAGGCTTAGAACCGAGCTTTTTGAAAAACTCGGTTCTAAGGAACATTTTATTTATAGTGAACTTTAAAAATAAAGATACACATTTTCTGTAGGAGCGATCTCCGAATCGAGACGAACCTCACTGATAGTCGGGAATCGGAATTCCCTCCTACGTCTCAAAATGTCCCGTTAATTCTAAAGTTTACTATAATAACGTGCAGGATTATTCCTGCGCGTGTTCAGCAAGGATATCCCAGGTGATTCCAAATTTGTCAGTGCATTTACCGTAATACGCACCCCAGAACATGTCGCCCATCGGCATCATGACTTTGCCACCATTAGATAGTTTAGCAAAGACTTCGTCTGCATGTGGTCTGTTATCTGCTTCAAAGCAGAGCGAGAAGTTATTACCAGCAACACGCGGTGGTCCGAACGATGAACAAGTGTCGCTGCCCATCAAGACGTTGGATCCGATCGGAAGGGAAACGTGCATGATACGATCAAGGTCTTCCTCCGCAACGCCAAGGTCTTCTGGTGCTTCACGGAATGTTGATATGTTTATGAACTCTCCGCCGAAAACTGAGCGGTAGAATTCAAACGCTTCACGGCAATCATTGTTGAAGGTTAAGTAGGGGTTGAGTTTCATAAATTCCTCCTAAAATGTTAATGTATTAATTATTGCAGGTCGTTAAACCTATCCATACATAACACGTTTAGGAGTTTATTTTGGTTTCAGCTTTGAATCACCGTTTATCTTTGGAATGGATAAAAACTCAATATTGTGTTACAATTGATAAACACGGCATAGTTTTTAACTGGGTGTGTAAAGTTTTTGTAGAAATCCGCCCTACAGTGGAAAACGCCGCGTAATCATTGTAAATTGAACCTATGTAACC